>NZ_JSEH01000033.1 GCF_000801335.2 Desulfovibrio sp. TomC | reverse complement strand
TGGCGACTCGGCATGAATTGAACACTTTTCGTGCTATATCGTATTGTTACGACTTAACAAGGGAGGTGGGATGAAGAGACAAGATAGTGATATCGTTTCGCTTGGCTGCAAAAAGTGGGTGCGCCCCATCTGGGGCTTGATCCTTGGGGGCATAGCTGGCTTCCTCTTGCTGCATCCCTACGTGATGTTGCTGGCATCCATGGGAGCCATCCCAGGGTATTCTTCTCCGGACCTTGCCGGCGACTGGAGCCTGCAATCCGTTCTCGCCCTGGAATACGCCATGCTCCCTATGGCGGTTCCGTTGGTGTTGTTTGGCACCGCATTCGGATTGATGACTGGCCTGTATCTCAACCACGCTCGCAGACTGCAGCAATTGGTCTTGGAGCAGGAGAAAGGCGCGACAGCCTTGGAGGCCGTCAAGGCCCTCACGGCCACGTTATCCCATTACCTCCTCAACGCGAACATGATCATTGGCGGGCAGGTCCGGCATTGCAGGCGTTTTACTCCGAGCCAGGAGATTCTCGATTCTTTGCAAGTCGTTGAGGAGCAAGGCCGCATCATTGACGCGGCCATCGGGGCATTACGGGAATTGGCCAGGATCGTCATCCTTCGGGGTTCTTCCGGACAGGACACTTCAAGTCAGATATCCATGATCGATCTCGCCGGGGAACTTGAAGAGCGCCTGCGAAAACTTGCCGAGGGATCGTCTTCCAAGGAATCGGTCGAGGTCTGAATGTTGGAACAAAAGGCGGGGAGTTTCACAACTCCCCGCCTTTCGTGAGTATTTGAAAGAGGATCTGGCTATTGGTGCATCATGGATTGACCTTCCTTCATCATACCCATGCCTTTCATCATCATGTCCTTGCCTTTCATTTTCATTGCTTCATTCTTTTCCATCATCATACCTCCGCCCTCTTTCATCATGTCGGCACTTTCCATCATTTTCTTGCCAGCCATGTCCATCATTTTTGTTTCCTTCATCATGGTGTGGCCCTCCATCATCATGGCGTGGCCTTCCGTCATCGTTTTTTCATCGTTTTTCATCATCATGTCGGCACCATGCATCATCATGCCGGCACCTTTCGTCATATTGTTATCGGAATGCATCGTCGTGTCACCACCAGTGTGGGGTGTGGCAGGGGTTTCCTGGCCAGCGGAAAAGGCCTTCAAGGGCATGGTCAGGCAGATGCCAAGGGTAACGGCCAGCGCGTAACGGCGGATAGATTTGGACATGGTTTTCTCCTCGCTGGGCTGGTTTGTCATGTAAGACTCAACCCGGTTAAATTGTTTAGAATCATTCTTGTTTTTTGGAGGTTAAAGATATCCCTTTGGTTTTTTACTCTTTCTTCAGCCTGTGGCCCTTCCATAAGGCGAAGATGGCCGGATAAAGCAGCAGTTCCAGAATGGTGGAGGTGATGACGCCGCCGACCATGGGAGCCGCGATGCGCTTCATCACGTCCGAGCCGGTCCCATGGCTGAACATGATGGGCACGAGTCCAGCCAGGATGACCGTCACGGTCATGATCTTGGGTCGAATGCGCTTGATTGCGCCGTACAGGATCGAGTCCTCCAGGTCTTTGCGGCTGTTCAACCGGCCCTCTTTCTGCCATTTGGCGTAGGCCAACTCAAGATAGAGCAACATGACCACGCCGGTCTCGGCATCAAGGCCAGCCAGGGCGATGAGTCCGATCCACACAGCGATGCTCATGTTGTAGCCCAAAAGATAGAGAAACCAGAACGAGCCCACCAGGGAAAAGGGCACGGCCAAAAGGACGATCAAGGTGCTGGCCACCGAACCTGTGTTTAAATAGATCAGGATGAAGATGAGGGCAGCTGTGAGTGGGATAACCATTTTCAAGCGTTCATGGGTGGCCACGAGGTATTCGTATTCGCCGCTCCACCCCAGCCGATAGCCATTGGGGATTTCGATGGCGGACACGGCTTTCTTGGCCCCGTCCACATACGTTCCGACGTCCGTGCCGGCAAAGTCCACGTAGACATAGGAGACGAGCATCCCCGCCTCGCTTTTGATGACGGTCGGTCCCTTGGTCACCTGGATATCGGCCAGTTCGGCCAGGGGAATATTCACGGTTCCCGTGGCCGTGGCTAAGGCCCCTAAGGGCGGGGGGATTTCGAAGCCACCGCGATCAGGTTCGGTTGGCCGCCTGCCGGCGGGCATCATTACAGGGACCAAGACCCGGCGCAGCTTTTCCAGGCTGTCGCGAAGCTCCCGGGGATAGCGGACATTGACCGGATAGCGCTCGCGGCCTTCCACTGTGGTGGTCAGGTTCATGCCGCCCACGGCCGATTGGATGACCTCCTGCACGTCGCCCACGGTCAGGCCGTAGCGGGCGGCCTTCTCCCGATTGACGCTGAAATCCAGGAAATAGCCGGTGGTCACGCGTTCGGCATAGACGCTGCGGGTGTTGGGCACGCCGCGAATGGCCTGCTCGATTTCCAGGCCGATGTGATCGATAGTGTTCAGGTTCGACCCGAGAATCTTGACCCCGACCGGGGTGCGGATACCGGTGGAGAGCATGTCGATGCGGGCTTTGATGGGCATGGTGAAGGCGTTGACCACGCCGGGCATGGTCAGTTTTTGATCCATCTCGGCCTTGATCTTTTCCACGGTCATGCCCGGCCGCCACTGGGATTCGGGCTTGAGGTTGATGACGGTTTCAAACATTTCGATGGGGGCCGGGTCTGTGGCCGTTTCTGCCCGGCCGGCCTTGCCGAAGACCTGGTCGACTTCCGGAATGGTCTTGAGCATGGCGTCCTGGTACTGCAAGAGCTTTGTGGCCTCGCCAATGGAAGCGCCGGGCATGGTCGCGGGCATGTAAAAAAGCGTGCCCTCGTAAAGCGGCGGCATGAACTCCGTGCCCAGCCGCGAAAAGGGAATGGCCGTGGCGACCAGGACCATCAGGGCCAGAACCAGAAGCGTCTTTTTAAAACGCAGGGCTAAATGGGCGAACGGCGTATACATCAGGCGCAGGACGTGACTGATGGGATTTTTCTCTTCCGGCCGGATTTTGCCTCGGATGAGTATGGTCATGAGCACGGGCGTCAGGGTCACGGCCAGAAACGAGGAAAACAGCATGGCGAAAGTTTTGGTGAAGGCCAGGGGTTTGAACAGCCGGCCGGCCTGGGCCTGAAGCGTGAAAACCGGCAGGAACCCCAGAGTGATGACCAGCAGCGAAAAAAACAGTGACGGCCCGACCTCGGCGGCCGCAGCCACAATGACCGTTGCGCGGGGCCCCTGGCGGCCCGACTCTTCCCATTCTTCCAGTCGCTTGTGCGCGTTTTCCACCATGATGATGGAGGCGTCCACCATGGCTCCGATGGCGATGGCGATGCCGGACAAGCTCATGATGTTAGACGTCACGCCCAGGTAGTACATGCAGATAAACGAGATGAGGATGGCCACGGGCAGGGTGAGGATGACCACCAGGGCGCTTGGCAGGTGAAAGAGAAAAACGATGCACACCACTGAGACGGCAATGGTGAGCTTCACAATCTCTTCGGTCAGCGTATCGATGGACCGCTCGATCAGGTCCGAGCGGTCGTAGGTGGGCACGACGCGTACCCCTTCGGGCAGGCTCGGTTTGATATCTTTTTCGATTTTCTCCTTGACCCGCTCAATGACCGACAGGACGTTCTCGCCGAAGCGCACCACCACGATGCCGCCCACGACCTCGCCCTTGCCGTCGAGGTCGGCGGCTCCGCGCCGTATTTCCGGCCCAATCCGCACGCTGCCCACGTCCCGGACGTAGACAGGCGTGCCCCGGGGGCTCACCCCCACAGGGATATCCTCGATGTCCTTGACGCTCGTTATATAGCCCTTGCCGCGCACCATGTATTCGATGCCGGTGAACTCCAGAACCCGGCCTTCAACCTCGTTGTTGCTTTTTTTTACCGCCTCCAGGACCTTGGTCAGGGGGATGCCGTAGCCTTGCAGGCGGTTGGGGTCCACGGTGATCTGGTATTGCTTGACGTAGCCTCCGACGCTGGCTACCTGGGACACGCCGGGGACGCTTTCCAGGGCCAGCTTGAGGTTCCAATCCTGTAGTGAGCGCAGTTGCCCCAGGTCATAGCGGTTGTCCGGATCCTCCAGGGCGTAGGAGAATCCCCAGCCGAGGCTGGTGGCATCCGGGCCGAGTTGGGGCGTGACATCGGCCGGTATCTTGCTTTTGACCGATTGCAGATATTCCAGAACGCGGCTTCGGCCCCAGTAAATGTCCGTGCCTTCTTGGAAGATCACGTAGATAAACGAACTGCCGAAAAAGGAATAGCCGCGCACGGCCTGGACTTTGGGGGCGGCCAGCAGGGTGGTGACGATGGGATAGGTGACCTGGTCCTCCACCAGGTTGGGGCTTCGACCCGGCCATTCGGTGTAGACGATGACTTGTGGGTCGCTTAAGTCCGGGATGGCGTCCAGGGGCGTGGACCGAAGCGCCCACACGCCCCACAGGACGAGCAGGGCTGTGGCCAGGATGACCAGAAAGGCGTTCTTGGCGCTGGCGTTAATGATTTTGGCGATAAGCATAAAATTTGTTCTCGCTTAGTGTTGGTGCCCGCCGGTAGCGCCCCCGCCCTTGAGCCTGGTCTCGGAATCGATGAGGAAGGCGGCTGCGGTCGCGACTTTTTCCCCTTCCTTGAGCCCGGCGGCGATCTCGACCATGCCGCTGGCTTCGGCACCGATCTTGACCTCCCGCAACTCGAACGCGCCGGGGCGAACTTCCGCGTAGACCACTTGCCGCTCGCCCGTGTCGATGATGGCCTCGCGGGGAACAACCAAGCGCTCGCCGAGATCAATATCGATGTCGGCCCGGGCGTACATGCCCGGTCGCAGCACGTCGCCGGAATTTTTGAGCACGAAACGGACCTTGGCCGTGCGGGTTTCCTCCGAGAGGGTGGGGTAGATGTAGTCCACCACGGCCGGGTACTGTGCGTCCGGGGCGTTGCTTAAGCGGACCACGGCGTTGCGTCCCGGCTGGACCCAGGGCAGCTCGTATTCGTAGACCTCGGCGATGACCCACACCGTGGACAGATCGGCTAGATCAAACAACTTTTCGCCGGGCGCGACTTTAGTCCCGGCAACCACCATCTTGCGGACCACGAAGCCGTTTATGGGGCTCACCACAGGAAAATCACGAGTGGGGTGTCGGTTTTTTTCCAGTTGCCGGATGAAGGCGTCACCCACGTCGAAAAGCTTGAAGCGCTCCCTGGCGGCGGCAAGCAAAGCTGCCGCGTCCTTGCCGCCGAGGTCCAGTCCCGTGTCGGCGGTTCCGGACGTGGCCGAGGTCTTGGCGGCCCAGTCGAGCAGACGCAGATACTCAAACTGCACGGCCATGACCTCCGGGCTGTATATGGAGGCCAGCACCTCGCCCTTCTTGACCGGCTTGCCGGTATAGTCGGCATTGAGTTTCTCCACCCATCCCTCGATCTTGGTCGTCACCGTGGCCAGAAGGCGTTCGTCGAACTCCACCCGGCCGGTGGCCCGGATGACGCGCTGCAAGGGCTGTCTGGCCACCGGCGTCGTGCGCACGCCCATGGCCCGCATAATGTCTGGGCCGATGCTGATGGTGGGCGGCCCGGCCTGGGGGGCCGGCTGTGGGGATTGCGGCTGGGCTGGCATACCCGGCATGCCGGGCATGGACGGACTGGTTGGCCGGGGCGGGGCCGGAGGCGACGCTGTCGGGGCATGGCCTTCATGCCCCGATGTGGTCGGGGTGGCCGGCGCTTGGGCCGGCGCGGCATGGCCGGTATGGTCGGCTTGGGCAATGGCCAAGGCTGGTGCGGCCAGAAGCAGAGTCAGAGACAAGGCCAAGGAGACGCGTCGCATAGGGCATTCTCCGGGGGTTGGGGGCGGCTAGGGCGCGTGATTTGCGGTTTTGCCCGTCTGTTCGGCGTGTTGGGCCAGCCCGAGCAGGGCTTCCAATTTGGCTGCGGCCTTTTGTTTGTCCACGGCCCGGGTCCAGTAGTCGACTTCGTAGTCAAAGAGGTTCTTGAGTCGGGTGAGCACGGTCAGGGCGTCGCCGCCACCGGCGGCGTAGCGGGCCATGGCTAGGTCGTAATCCTGGTGGCTGCGAGGCCCAAGCGACTTCGTATACAAGTTCATGCTGCTCTCGGCGGCCTTGATGACGGCGTAGTTGTCGCGCACGATGGACGTGATGGTGTTGCGAGCGGCTTCCAGTTCCTGTCTGGCGGCCTCCAGCCCCTGCCTCGACTCTTTGAGGCCTTCCATCTGTTTGGACCAAAAATACAGGGGAACTGTCACCGAAACGCCAAGGGTCCACATGTCCACCCACTTCTGGGTACGGCCAGTGAATGAATCCCCTCCTTCGACGACGGGCTTGATTTCGCGCTCCATTTTGAAGCCCTTGCGGGCATAGCCGGCGTTGACGGTCAGGTCCGGCACGAATTCGCCCTTGGCCACGCGCACCTTGGCCTCGGCCGCTTCCACCATTTTTTCCCGGGAGCGCGACTCCGGCGCGCCAGGGGCGAATTTCGCCAGCAACTCGTCCAGGGAGCGGGGATAGAGGGCGGCCGGGGGCTCGGCCGGCCTGGGGATGCCTCCGGGAGCGCGCCGGCCCAGAGCTTCGGCCAGCATGGCCTCCTGGGTGGTGATCTGCCGGCGCAAGGCCACGCCCTGGTCCAGCAGCAGGTACTTTTCCGATTGGGCCATGAGTACGTCCTGGGTGGAGCCCACTCCCGCACTGTAACGGGCCAGAGCGGCCTGCTCCATGCCGGCCAGCAGATTTTCCTTTCGCTCCAAAATGTCCAGGCTTTTGTAGGCCAAAAACAAGTCGTAATAGAGTTCCTTGACCCGGGATTCGGTCTTGAAACGGACGATGTCGGCCTGGATGCCCAGGGTGTCGGCCTCGCGAGCGGCCACGTCGCCCTTGGCCATGAGCTTGCCCGGGTAGGGGATGGTCTGGGACAGGCCGGCCATCCATTGGGCATCGTCGGAATTGCCGTAGGTGTACCAGCGCAGGCCCTCGTTCTGATAGCCCACGGACACCGAGGGATCGGGCAGGCTTTTTTCCTGGGGGATGCGGTGTTTGGCTGCGGCGGCCCGTTTGGTCGCAGCTTTGATGTCGGGATTGTTGGCTGCGGCTTCGGCCAAGTAGGCGTCGAGATCGGGGATCTGAGCGGCATGCGGTCCCGAGACGTGGAGGGTCAGAAACCAAGTCAGGGCCAGCAGCAGTGCTGCCCCATAGATTCGCGGGCGGGGCGTGTTCGGCGCGGATGGCGACTTTTCCAACGTGCAACCGGTATCCTGCATTCCGTGACAATTGGGCATTGGCATTTGACCACTCCACTCCATACAATAATTTGTAGCTATCTGACGCTACAGGAGAACCTCCAACGCTTGACAGTTCGTTTTGGCGAGAGGACTGAAATTTTCAGGCAACCTCTTGGCAACGCTTGATATTAAACACGGGACAAAATAAGTTGTCAAGCGTCGGTATCGCCGCTGTCGCAGCTGCTAACGGAGACTCTATTCTTCCCTTCCCTTTTAGCTCGGTACAGCAGGTCATCGGCCGTCTTGATAAGTTGCTCCACATGGCCTGCGTCCTCAGGCATGGTCGCCACACCAACGCTCACCGTCACTTGACTGGCTGGGCAGCCGTCTGGAAGATGAAATTGGCTGGCCTCTACGACTGCCCTTATCTTTTCGGCCACCCCTGCGGCTTCGGCTTTGGATGTTTCTGGAAGCAATACAAGAAATTCTTCCCCGCCATAACGCACCAGTCGATCGGTCTTGCGGATGGATCGCTTCAGCACCGAGGCCAAGTCCTTGAGGAGATGGTCGCCCGCCACATGCCCATTTTGATCGTTATACTGTTTGAAATTGTCGATGTCTAACAGGATTGCCGACACGGATGGCAGCGGCCTTTGGTCCACCTGGAACTCATCCTCGATAATTTTCTCTAAATATCGTCTGTTGTGCAACGAAGTCAGGGCATCGGTGAGGGAATGTTGTTTCGTGAGTTTGTATATTTTGATAAATACTCTGTCCACAAAGACAACAACGAGGATGCCAGCTAGAATGGCGGCAATGAGTTGAGCAATAAAAAGGACGTTGGATTCCCTATAAATGCGACTGGCTTCACTCTTGATGGAATCAAGCCTATCGCTGTGGGTGCTATGCAGTGTAGCGTAGTATTTATGGAAAATAGTGTCAAAGATATTTCTTCCCGCAGATATATTCGCGTGGGCGGATGTGGTATTCTTGTTAAAAACGTTGTCCAGCGTTGATTTGTATGTCTGAAAGCTATCAGCAAGATTATCAAGGATTGATTTGCTATTATCTGCGCCGTGACTGGCATGACCAGGTGATGGCAGCATTTTTGCTCTGTTGCGGAGTTTTGCGAGAGTGGATTCGCCGATTTCACGGTACTTCAAGTACTCACGTTCAAAAGAATAATCATGGATTCTATCATAAGCCGAGGCAGAAATGAGCATGGAGTGCATTGCGGAATGAAAGGCTTCAGCTTCATGGACCTCTTCGGTTATTTCAATCGACTTAAAAAGAGAGTCATGCAGCGCGCTGATATTGTTTCGATAAAGTCCTTGAGAGAAGGTAAATGTGACGACAAGAATCCCTAAGACAAGGGCGGATTTGATTTTCAATGTGCTCATATAGAATATTGGTAAAATTTGATGTATCCAATCAAAGCGTTAGCCGCAGCATGACCACGGTGATGTTGTCACGCCCGCCGGCTGCCAGAGCCTGGTTGAGCAATGTGGTCGCCGTTTCCTGTGGTGTTGCGCCCGAGGCCATGATAGCGGCGATGTCCGCCTCGTGAAGCTCCTTGAATAACCCGTCAGTGCACAAAAGCAGGGCGTCGCCCTCGTGCAGCGCGAGGCTCCCGGTGTCCGGCTCGGACCCGTCGCAGCCCACGCACTTGTCCAGTATGTTCCGGAACGGATGGTCCTTAATCTGTTCCGGTGTGAGACTGCCATCGTCCAAAAAATCCTGGAGAAAGGTATGGTCGGTAGTGATCCTGGACAAAACGCCGTTGCGCCACAGGTAGAGGCGGCTATCGCCGATGTGAGCGTAAACGGCAAAATTGTTTTGTACCCAAACAACGGTGGCGGTGGAGCCCATGCCGGCCAGCTTTGGGTCGGCCAAGGTTTTTTCTTGGATATCGGTCGCAGCCGTTTCCACGGCCAAGGCCAATAGCCACTCGGGCGGGCCGTCGCCTGGTTCCAGACGGACCAGGGCGTCAACAACCGCCTGGGCCGCCACGTCGCCCCCAGCCTGGCCGCCAAGACCGTCGGCCACGGCCAGGAGCATGGAACCGTCCGGCAGTTGCCTGACCAGGAATCGGTCCTGATTTTGACGTCTGACCCGTCCTTGATCGCTCGCCCCGAATGCTTGCATGGCTGTCCTTCATCTACATAGAAGTTTGCGGTTGGGGCAGGGGGATGACCGTGCGGAACCCCACATCGCCGAAGGCCTCCCATTTTTGGCGCTTATAAGGCTCCTTGGTCCTGCTGGGCCTGGCGCCGCCCACGATGAAATATTCCGTTTCGGCGCCGGTCTTCACCGTAGTCCATTCGTTGACGTTGACTCCCAACCCTTTGATGCCGAGCCCATTGGTCGACGCTTCGCCCACGGGGAAGACCTCGCGCCGTGAGGCCGACGGAGTCGGCACGGGCTTTGGCACGGGCGAAACGGACGATTTGACTTGTTTCGGCGTGGCTTGCGTGGGGTTCTCCGGGGCAGGAGATAAGGGCGGGGCAGGTTCAGGCGCGGCGTGCATGTGCTGAACGAGTTGGAACGGACTTGGCAAGGGCAGGATCGAAACCGGCTTCTCGTTTTTCGCCCCCTCCTGCCTAGCCAATTCCCATTCGGCCAGGGTGGGTATCCTGCGGCCGAAGAAATGGGCATAGGCCCGCGCTCCCTTGGCCGTGACCCGGACGACGGGGTTAACGCCATTGGTCATGTCCATCACGAATTCGCCGTCCCGGTAGGCGATTGGCTCATAACCCGGGGCGACCTCCCCCAGCAGCAGCCATAGGCCGTCCTCGCCGTAAACCGCTTCTTTTTTGACCTGGATATGGTTGCGTACTCGATTGAGAAACATGATGTACTGGTGATTGGTGACTTGGGTTTCTTCCATATAAAACGGGGCGACTTGGATGGTTTCCAGGGTGCCGCCATCGCTCTTCAATGAAATCTCGCCGCCGGGGACCAGAGCAAACTTCGAGCCGTCTGGTGTGGCCAAACGCTGGGGCGGCGTCTCGCCCGGGGCTAGGCGCAAGGGGGGCGGTGTTTCCGTTCCAGGTTGGGCAGGGGCTTGGGGCATCGGAGAGGGCTGCGGCGTAGCCTTCTCCATTTTCAACTCCACCTGCCCGGCCTGCCGCGACGGCATTTGCCACAGGAAGTGGTAAAGCAGCCCTCCCCCGAAAAGTACGGCCAGGATCGCGGCCGAGACGAGCCAAACGGTTCGGTGTGGTGCGCCCTGGTAAGCTCCCTTGGTTGGGGCCTCGGCCACGAGTTCTTCCAGGGCAAGGCGCAGGGTTCTGACCGACGGCAGGCGCTTGGCCACATTTTTGGCCGAGGCCTGCCGGATGATTCGATCCAGGCGCTTTTGAAAGTCGCTAACCGGATTTTCCAACCCTACCGTGTCGAATGGCTTGGCTTTCTTCAGGGCTTTTTTCCCGGCCATGGCCTCGAACAAGACCCGGCCTAGGGAGAATACGTCGGCTCGGGTGTCGGCCAGGTTCAAGTCCAGAAACTGTTCCTCGGCCATGTAGGGCAACGTGCCGAGGATATGATGGTCTTGGGTCACGCAATCGCGTACGTTGCCCCCGGCCAGGCCGAAGTCGGCGATTTTGGGCGTCCCATCGTCGATGAGCACATTGGCGGGTTTGATGTCGCGGTGGATGACGCCCTGGGCGTGCACGGCCTCCATACCGTTGCAGACGGGCAGGAAATATTGTCGTATCCAGTTCTTGAGAGTCTCCGCGTCGCTCCCAAGGCCATCTTCGGGCATGGTCAGGGCCAGGGTGGGACCGGGCACGTATTCCATGACGAGATAGTTCAGAGGAGAACCATCGATCTCCACCTGGTCGTAGTCAAACACCTGGAGGATATTGGGGTGACGCAGCCGGGCCATGACCTGAACTTCCCGTCGAAACCGTTCCAGCTCCACCGCCATTTCAGCCTCGTCGTCAGCCAGGCTCTTCAGAAAGGCCCGAGATATAATCTTCAGGGCCACCCGACGATCCAGGTCTCGCTGTTTGGCAAGATAGACCTCGCCCTTGCCGCCGGTTGCGATGTGATCCAGGATCGTCCATTTGCCGTTTATGATGGTCCCTTCTTCAAATAGGTGTTTTGTTTCATCCTCGCTCATGCTTGTCTCCCGAACGATTCTGCATGCTTATCATGTCAGGCTGGACAGATGGGCTTCCGGCGGGTTTGCCTTATTTCGACAATAGACCTGAATCGAGGATAAAACCAGAAGAAGTGACGTGCCTGATGGCCCATCGAGTCGGCACCGTTGTCGCGACAAAGGGAAAGCCCTCGTCTCCGGCGTTGGCAGGGCCAAGTTTTTGAAGGACCATATTTCTCACCCCTTGGAAGAGGCCTTGCGGGAGAGGCTAGGCCCAAACCCTCCGAGGGGATCGTCGCCTTCCCGTTCCCTGGGAATAACCATGTGGAAGGCGGCCCCCTTTCCGGGCTCGCTCTCTACGGTCATATCCCCGCCGATATCCTTGAGGAATTTTTTGGTCGAGGCCAGGGTCAAACCATGGCCTCCCGGCTTTGTGCTGAAAAAGGGTAGAAAAATTTTATCCATATGTTCCGGAGAGACGCCCTGCCCTTTGTCGCGCACCGTGATCAAACAAAACTGGCCCTGACGCCCAGCGGCGAGGGTGACGGAGCCCCCAGTTGGCGAGGCCTCTACGGCGTTTTTCACCAACGCGTCGATGATGCCGCCGAACTCCTCGGCTACGGCCCTGGTGCGGCAACCTGCAGGATCGTTCTCCACCACCAGCTTGACCCCGGCCTTGTGGGCCATACCCTGGAGACGGGCGGCGCTGGCGATCACCAATTCGTTGACGTCGAGGGATATGGCGGGAAACTGATGGGATGGAATAAATCGCACTAGAGCGTACAGGAGATGATCCAGGCGGTCGATTTCGCCCAGGACATCGGGCTCTACACCGGGATTGCGGAACCCGCCCCCCTCACGCACCAAGCGGCGCAAGGCCACGACGACATCCTTGACTTCCAGACCGATGGCTGCGGCGGCCCGGCCGAGAAGAGCCATCTTCTCGGCTCCGAGTAGCCGCTCCTGCTCCCTGGCCCTGCGATCCTCCAACAGCCCCATGAGCAGAGCCACCACGTTGAACATGGCGAGTTGGGCAACCACCGTGGACGGCGTGTCGTGAAGCATCTTTCCGGCCAGAACCGGTGGAAGGTAGAGTACGGTGATGGTCAGGGAGGTGAGCAAGGCCACGCGCAGGCCGAACCAGAACCCAGCCAGCAAAATGGGGATGAAATAGAACTCACGATGCAGCAGATGCAAGGCCGGATGGCTCCCTCCGACGCCGTAGTGCAGGGCTGAAACCACGACGACCAAGCCCACGAGGATGAGTGCCTTCACATTCATGACGCCTCCATATGGTTAAACGGCAACTTTGTGCAGCCCTATGGTCTGCTGCTATGGTTCACGTGCCACTCTCCGCGTCTGCCAGACTCCGAAGGCGTTGGGCAAAATCCGCCAGCCTGGCGATGGCCCCGGCGGCACGGTCCATATCTTCGGCCGTCTTCAGGGAAATACCGTTGACGTTATCCACGTTGCGTCCGATTTCCTCACAGGTCGCGGACTGTTCCTCGGCAGCAGTGGCGATGGAACGGACCTGGTCAGAAGTGGTATCCACGAGAGGTACGATCTCCTCCAAGGCTTGACCAGACCGATTAGCCAAGTTCGTTGCGGTTTCGACGGCTTCGACAGCCTGGTCCATACCTCGTATGTTGCTCTCGACTCTTTGCTGGATGGAGGCGATGGCGGAGCTCACCTCCGTGGTTGCGTTCATGGTTTTTTCCGCCAGCTTTCGCACCTCATCGGCTACCACCGCAAATCCTCTCCCGGCCTCTCCCGCCCGCGCCGCTTCGATGGCGGCATTGAGCGCCAAAAGATTTGTCTGATCCGCAATGTCCGTGATGACATCGATAATCTGGCCAATGGCCGAAGCCTGTTGCCCTAAGGCGAATACATCGGTTTTGAGCTTTCCGGCAAGACTGTGCACGGTGCCTATGGCCTGGACGGATTCACGCACGATGGCCGCGCCATCCTGGGCTTTGGCTCTGGCCAGCTCGGCCTGGCTCGAAGCGTCGGCGGCGTTCCTCGAAACGTCAAGGATCGTTTCCCGCAGTTGCCCCATGGCTGTTGCCGTCTCGCTCACGCGCTCTGTTTGGTTTTTCGCCCCGGCAGCCGCCTGCTCCACTTGGGTCGCGATCTCTTCGGACGTCTCGGCTATACGTGCCGCAGCCTCTTCGACCTCGACATGGATTTCACTCATTCGGGCGAAACCGGCTTTAATTTCCTCTTCTTTACGTACCAGGGAGGTGACATCCCTCAGTACATCAATGACCCCCATCTCTCGTCCTTGCTTGTCCCGAACCGTATCAGAGAAGGGTTGGAAGCAGACTGTTCCACCGGCAAGCTGGCAGGTCATTATGCCCTCGCCGCGATTTGCAGTTCGGGCATCATCCTTTGTCGGACAGGCATCTCCTTGGCAGCGGGCGGCACGGAACAACTCCGAACAATCGGCTCCATGGACATCCGTCATGGCGCGTCCCGAGAATCGGGCCGTCGCCTGGTTGGCAAGAAATACCCTGTGGTCCTTGTCCACCAAGTAGACCGGGTCGGGAATTGCGTCCAGAACCGCTCGGTTCAAAACCAAGGCAGACTCGATTTTTTCTAAAAGGAAATTAAAGGCCTGCCCCAATTCCCCCACTTCGTCCCTGCCTGAGGCATCAATACGCAAGGACATTTCTCCCGCCGCCACTCGCCTTGCAAGGGTGGAAATCGCGGCAATCGGGCGGGCGATCCCTTTGTTGAGCAGGATTGCCATGCACGCCGCGCAAGCCAGCGCAACAATGCCGGCCAGGGCCATGGCAAGCTTTATCGCGTCTATGGAATTAGTGACGCCGCCAACGGCCTCTTTTACGACTTGCGCCTGCCGTTCCCGAAGTGCATCCACTTGTTGTTCCAGGCCCAACGCTAGGACGTCGAATTGCTTGCTCAGAGCGTGCCCTTTCTCCATACCCTGAGTATGAAAGGCCTCGATCATGGCTAGACCAGCAGCCTGAAACGATTCAAAAGAGGTTGCAATCTCCCGAGTCCTTTTTATGTACTCTTCATTCTTCATCTCTAAGAACATCGCCTGAAAAAGTCCTAGTTGTTTTTTGAATTCTTCGACTTTATCCTGCAGGCTCTGTTGTCTTTTAGGGTCAGGCATATGATCATTCGCCAAGGCAAAGAAATCTTGCTGTATCTTGAGCAATGACTTCTCCATTGCATCGGCTTGAAAGGCGTATGGCAAATAATGCTCACTAACTGCCATTGACTCGTAGTCAATATTTTTTAAGTAGACGAAAGACAGTGTAAAGCTGGCTAGCATAAGCAAAATTGTCAAGCCAAACCCAGCGGTCAATTTGTGTTTAATCTTCAAGTTTTCAAATGACACGATAGCCTCCATGAGCAATATCAGTTACGGATTGCCTCATCCCTTGCAGAGAGGACTGGCCTAACTGTCCATACCAATTCCCTCAAATAATATTCAACTTGTTGCGAAGTGCGTACGGGAAGGGGCGAAGCATGGTTGCCGCGCCCCCTCTCGTCGCAGACGGCTTCGGTGACTATCCCGTGTCGCGCTACATGCTCATCATGCCCGGCCCCATCATGCCATTTCCACCTATCATACACGACCCCATCATGCCCATGCCGCCCATGGTCGGGAGGCCTTCCTTGGTCAGCCGACCTTGCAGGGCCACCTGGGCCTCGAAGAGCTTGGCGCGCATGTCGGAAACCTCCTTGGTCAGGGCCTGGACCTTTTTGTCGTCAGGGGTGGCGCTGTAGATTTGGGCGTTTAATTCGTACTGCTTGGAGGTAAGTTGCTGACGCAGGGAGGCGGTGACCGCGTTGAAATCGGCGTGGATTTTTTGAACGGCTGCTTGCTTTTCCGGGGTCAGGCCCGTCATCATGTTGCCGCCCATCATGCCCTGCCCATTCATCATACCCTGCCCACTCATTGTGCCGGAACCCACCATCTGGGCATTGGCTAGCCCGCTCAGTCCCAAAAGGGCCACCAGGACCAGGGCCAGACCGACGAGGTGTTTGCGTGTGTTCATTGAAATTCTCCTTGCTTATGATGTTAAAACATTCGGAAGATAAGCATGTTGACAACATTGGATTGTTCGACGGGTTACCGCCAGAAATCGCCCATGAAATCCAGCATGAAATTGTACATGGTACCGAATCCGTAGCTGGAACTGGGAGTGGTTCCCTGAGGCGGCGTCCCGTTCATGAACCCGGAATAGTTCCAGCCAGGAGACCCGCCGGACTGCGCCGACAGCACCCCCTGAGGTGTACCGCGCCCGGTTTTCTGGACACAGTTTAGCTTTAAGCCGCCGTTAGCATTTTGCCGGCAGCCTGCCAATCACGTCGAGCTTGGCGTGGGCTTTTGAAGCCATTTTTCTCCACGAGCCACTGGTCATTGTATCGTTCAACGAATTCCCCCACAGCCTGGCGGACGTCTTCCAGGGAGTGGAAAATCCGGCCGTAGATCGCCTGCTCCTTGAGCGTTTTGTTGAAGCGTTCAGCCACGCCGTTTGTCTGCGGCTGCTCTACGAAAGCGAAGCTCGGGCTGACACCCCAATACTTGATTTGTTTCAGGAAGTGGTCCGACAGATATTGCGTTCCGTGGTCCATACGCAGGGCTAGGCCGCGCCCGGCATCGGGTCCGACCGAACCGGCAATGGGCATGATCCCTTGGCTGATCGGCTCCAGGGCCGCGAATCGCGTTCCATACTTACAGACGTGCGACCCCATGCACTCCGCATTCCAATGATCAACCACCGAGAAAATCCAGACCCAGCCATCGTTCACGGTGAATACCCTTGCGCCGTCAGTGCCCCACATCACGTTCGGGGCCTGGGTCACGATCTGCCCATCATGCAGAATGGCGCTGCCGCGCCGGCCACGAGATGGAGAAAGCAGATTGTTCTCGCGCATGATCCGCAACACCCGCTTGCGCCCGACCCGCACGCCATCCCGAATCCGCAGGCGCGCCCATACCTTGCGATGACCTTCGCCCTGGAAAGGAGAGGTGTCGAGATCGGTCTTGACCATACCCAGCAACTCCAGGTCGTCAATGAGGGCCTTGGGTCCTCGTTTCCCGGCTGGAATCCGGTCCCTCTCCAACTGGCAGCCCAGGCGAGCCGAGTAAAATGACGAACGGGGCTGCCCCCAAATCCAACAAACCCGCTTGATGCCATAGGGCTTGCCGATGTCTGAGGAGGTCGTGCAGCTCATTTCTTCGACCTCCTTTTGGCTAAAGGGCCGGGATGCCTCACCCGTGCCCACAATAGCTCGGTCTCCATGGTCAACTCGCCAATTCGCTTCATGGCTGAGTCCAATTCGGCCTGGAGTGGGTCACCGATGCGACTCTTGAGTCCCTCGTCCATGCCGGCCAAGGCAGCATCACGCCACTGCTCAAGCCGATAGATCTCGACCCCAAGTTCCCTGGAGAGCATATTCAAAGGCTCGCCGCGCAGGATGCGTAACACAACCTCACGCTTCCTGGACGATGTCCACCGCTGGCTCTTCATCAATGGCCCCGAACACTCGACCGTGGTTCCTCCGGTCGGCCTACGGCCTCCCTCCGGACCCATGGTCTCCACCCCCGGCCCACCGCTCTCAAGCATGTCCCCATTCGTCATTTCCTGGCCCTCCCTGGACCATCATCCTGGCACAATTCGGTGTCAAAGAAAACCGGGTCCGCCTCACTCATTCTACGCCTGTTCCAAGACCTTCTTGATTTCCAGGTAGTCTTCCTGGTTGATCTCACCCCTTGCCAGGCGCGCTTTGATGATCTCCAAGGAATCGTCCCTGTCGGCACGATGGGTTTTGTCGGTTTTCCTTGCTCCTAAAAGAAAAATCCCTAAGAGCACGGTCATCAACAGAATCGCTCCCAGCCCCCAGAGAACGTTGCCTCCTATCCAGAGAGAGGAGAGAGGGAATCCGCAGTCCCACATCATATATGGCCTCCTGGTTTAGCGTGGGATGTTGTTATCTTTCAAATCGCCTCAGTTTGATTCCCTTACCGCAAGGGACGTGCCAAAGCCCCAGCCAATGGATAACATACTAAAATAAAATGATTAAATTCAATATGACGGAAGCTGATGATGCGGCGCGCCGAGCTTGCGAGTAAATTTTACTCGAAATTATTTTCAAGCCCGTTTACTTTTTACGCGGCGGCCTTATTGTTTCCCATTCGGTGGCCATCCCAAGCTGATTCGTCTGGAGAAAGAAGTCGTTATGCAAAAAAAATCAAAGGAATGGCACATTTTCTTAGAGAATATGCCACCGTGGCTTTACCTCGGTTCGGTCATTATCCTGGCCGGAATTGTCGCCGTCATGGCGGTGCGGAACACCCATCGAGAGAAAGGCCTTGCCGCCCAGACACTTTTTGAAAAGGGAACAGCTTTCATCAGAGCATTTGAATCGGGAGCGCGCACGGGCATGGGGATGCATTGGGAAGGCGAGCAATACCAAGTGCTTCTTGAGGAGATGGCGAAACAACCCGACATCCTCTATCTGGCCGTGACGAATGAGGCTGGGGTGATCCTGGCCGATAGCGACAAGGGCCAGATCGGCTCCAGACTCCATAGTCCCGAAGAGATGAGGGAGCTGGAAATCGGGGCGAAGGAAAAATGGCGGATGACAACCCTGCCGGGGGGGCGAAAGGCCTTTGAGGTCTACCGCTACTTCGAACCTCTGGCCGGATGCGATGCGTTGGATTCCTGCGACGCAAACGGACAGCCGGTCTCGTGTCCATGGAGCGGGCCGAGCGCCTCCCAGGGGACCGGAAAGCAGGCCGTCTTCACCGCGTTTGATGTCGCGTCCTTTGATGCGGCCCTGGCCGAGGATATGCGCAATACAGTCATTTTGTCGGCCATTCTTCTCCTACTTGGCGTCGGCGGCGTCATGACCCTGTTTTGGGCGCAAAGTTACCGATTTTCCAAACGACAACTCCAGGACACAAGGGTTTTTTCTTCAGAGATCATCAACAACCTCCCGGTTGGACTCATCACCACGGACAGCGACGGCCGTCTGGCTGTGGTCAACGGCGCGGCCGAGAGGATTTCCGGGGTCAAGGCGGCCGACATTGTCGGCAAGTCCCCGGAGGAGGCTCTGCCCGCAGCATGGTGTGGACTTAAGGATGTCATCGGCAAGGGCGAACCTGTCCTGGAACATGATATGGAGTGCTCTTTTAACGGGGGAAAAAATATTCCCTTGAGCCTGAGCGCGTCGAAAATCCTTAACGAGGAAGGACGCTACCTCGGTAACCTCTTCATCTTCCGCGACCTGGGAGAGGTAAGAAGGCTCCAGGAAGAGGTGCGCCGCAAGGAAAAGCTCGCCGCCCTGGGCAGCCTGGCCGCCGGCGTCGCCCACGAGATCAGAAACCCCCTCTCCTCAATCAAGGGTTTCGCCAAATATTTCGAGGGGCAGTGCGCCGAGGGCAGCCATGGCCGGGAGCTTGCCGCCGTCATGGCCCAAGAGGTGGACCGGCTGAACCGGGTCATCACGGAACTCCTGGACTTCGCCCGGTCATCGGACCTGAAGGCGCGGCCGATGGATGTGGGCGGTCTCATCGAGCATTCCCTGCGCTTGGTCCGCCAGGACGCCGAAGGGAAAAAGATCACGGTCGCCTTCGACCGGGACGCGAGCCTGCCCGTCATCGCTATCGACCCCGACCGCCTCACCCAGGCCCTACTCAACCTATACCTCAACGCCATCCAGGCCATGGAAGGCGGCGGGACGCTTGCCGTCAGGGCATCCTCCGACGGCCGAGGGGGCGTGCGGATCGAGGTGGAAGATTCGGGCAAGGGGATTACGCCCGAGAGCCTGTCGAGCATCTTTAACCCCTACTTCACCACAAAATCCTCCGGCACCGGCCTTGGCTTGGCCATTGTGCAAAAGATTATTGAGGCCCACCGGGGAGAGGTCAAGGTCAAGAGCACGCCCGGCCGGGGCACCACCTTCAACATCCTCCTGCCCGTGGGGCGGCCGGAAGGAGCGTTTCATGGCCGAAAAGCATAAAGCGACCGTTCTGGTCGTTGACGACGACCAGGGGCACCGCACCATTCTTTTGGCCCTTATCAATGGCTGGGGATACAAGGCGGCAGGGGCCGACGACGGGACAAAGGCAGTTACGCTGGCCAGGGAAAAACCCTTCGACCTCATCCTCATGGACGTGCGCATGGCGGTCATGGGTGGCATTGAGGCGCTGAAGGAAATCAAGGCGTACAATCCCTCCATCCCCATCCTCATCATGACCGCCTATTCGAATGTGGAATCGGCGGTGGAGGCGATCAAGGCGGGGGCGTACGACTACCTGACCAAGCCGCTGGATTTCGACCTGCTCCGGATGACCATGGAGCGGGCCTTGGAGCATGTTTCGCTTAAGGCCGAGAACCAGGAACTCCGGGACCGCCTTGTCTCCTCGTTTGCCCCCAGGAGCATCGTCGGCCGTAGCGAAGCCATGCGCCGGCTCATGGAGACGGTGGCCATGGTCGCGCCCTCCGAGGCGACGGTGCTCATTACCGGCCAGTCCGGCACGGGCAAGGAACTCGTCGCCAAGGCCATTCATTTCAACAGCCCGCGCCGGAACGGTCCCCTCGTCATCGTGAACTGCGCGGCCTTAAGCGAAACGCTTCTGGAATCGGAGCTGTTTGGACATGAGAAAGGGGCTTTCACGGGTGCTGACAAGCGGCGCGAAGGCCGGTTCATGCAGGCCAACAAAGGGACGATCTTTCTCGACGAGATTGGAGAAATATCCTCCGCCATGCAGGCGAAGCTCCTCCGGGTGATCCAAGAGCGGGAAATACAAAGAGTAGGGAGCGACAACGTCCTTCGGGTAGACGTGCGCATCGTGGCGGCGACGAACCGTGACCTCAAGAAGGAGGTCGCGGCGGGAAAGTTCAGGCAAGACCTTTATTACCGCCTCAACGTCATGGCCATCACCGTCCCACCGCTTCGGGATCGCGGGGAGGACGTGCCGCTTTTGGCCATGCACTTTCTGGGCAAATTCGCTGAGGCGAACAGGAAGGTCGCCAAGGGCTTCACGCCCCAGGCCATGGACATGCTCATCAAATATGACTGGCCGGGCAACGTCCGCGAGCTGGAAAACGCCGTGGAGCGGGCGGTCGTGCTCATGCCGGGGGACTTCGTCACCGAGAAGGAGCTGCCGTTGAGTATCAACCAAGCTCATGGGCCTGAGGGACAACCGACTGAGCTGTCGCCGCATCGAGGCCCAGGAGGAATTCTGCCCTTGGAGGAGGTGGAGCGTGAGGCAATCCTGGCGGCGCTGGAGACGACGGGTGGCAATAAGACCGAAGCCGCTAAGCAGCTTGGGATCACAAGGAAGACTCTGCTGGCGAAATTGCAGCGATAATAGGGTGGAGGTGCTCTAGAAACAAACACCCTCCTCCCGTTGGCTTGGGAGGAGGGTGGCAGCGCTCTGAGGCCGTCGCTGGCGGACCTTGGACCTTGCCAGGGAAGCCAGGGGAGGATGTTTAGAAAAGCCAGGGCATCATGGATTCGAACCAGCTCTGCGAGTCCGTGGTCACGGTGGAACCAGCCTGACCGAAACCGCTCATGACCCCGCTCGCCCCCATCTGGCCGAACCCAGGGGTGCTTGTCGTGGAACCCGTATTGGGTCCATAAACAGCGGAGGTGCTGCCCCCGGTCGAGGTGGCCGGGCCGCTGAAACCCATCACGGTAGGGGCGGCGAAGGCGCTACCGGCCAGCAGCAACATGGCCGACAAGGTGATAAGGGTAAGAACACGTTTCATAAAGGCACTCCTTTTGACCAGGGACGAAGGCCCTGGACCGACAAATTGTATACTTTGCCAATAGCAAATGTTGTTCCATCAGGGACTGAACGCATAACTATCATTGATAATTAGCTATACATGGATGCAGGGTAGGACTCTCATGTGACCGCATGTATAATTTCTGTACATTGCCGAGTAGAATCGACACGAATTGAGAGTTATTTCAAGCGAAGAGACGGGCAGCGAGACAGCTGGATAAGAAGTTAATTTATCGAATTTTGTCCGTACATTGAGCGATTTGTCAGGAACATTCGATGGCTTGCGCCTTGTCCCTGTCCCGCCCGTGCCTCCCTCCTTTCTCGGCAAAGTCTTTCGATCACCGGCTCCACATAGCTTTTAACTCGCTTCAGCCCGCAGGCTGCATGGAGATCGTTGAAATCCGTCAATTGCCGCGCCTTCTCCTGGTCAGTGAACATTGGAACGATGACACGCCCCCCTACGGCCTTGGCCGCTAGCAAAGCCTTCTCCTCCCCCACGTTCGGAGACAAAGTGTGATCGTTATCCGCCAGGATGATAGTTGGGGCATCCGGGAACTTCTCTCGTAGCGCCACCGCCACAGACTCCAGGTTCCCTGCATCAAAGGCGGCCACCACCGGCTTGCCTGTGGCCAAATGCACGCTGGCTGCTGTGGCATAGCCCTCGGCGATGAGGATCACGTCCTGGCCGAGGCTTCCCTCGGGATCAATGGGAAAGAAGGTACCTTTCTTGCAGCTTCCGGCCTCGAACTGTTTCCCATCCAGGGAAATCGTCTGGAGCGTATGGATGAAACCGGAGGTATCATACCCCGGCACGAGCAAGTTTCCGTTTTCGTCCTCCCTGACGCCGATGCCAGGCACGCCTTTCTTGGCCAGATAGGCCTGCTCCGGCCCGGCCTCCTTGGCGTTTATAAACTTGGCGTACGCCCGTTTGGATGCTTTTCCCTGCTGCGCGCGTCGTTCAAGCTCCTGCTGGGCACGGCGTTTTTCCCCCTCGACCCTGAGAGCCGCCTTCTGCTCGTCAGAGAGGACGTGCCCAGTCGCTTTCCAGTTTACCTTCTCACCGGTCTTGTGGTTCTGGATAAACCCGGCCGGAATGCCGTCCAGGTAGCCCACATAGGCTCCGCCCAACTTGCCAGCTGTCCCGTCCAGAAGCGGCGTCCGATGAATCTTCCCGTCCATGATCGGTTGCTGGCCGCCAAGGTCGAGGCCGACCGCCTTGAGCGCCTGTGCGAATTCGGCCTGGGGCGGCATGGTGGGGGCGACCTCCGGCGTTTTTTCCAGCAACCAAGCCTTGAGTTTGGCCATGTCCGCGCCTTCGGGTGCGTACCAAAGCTTGGCCTTGGGGGCCCATTTAGCCCCGGCAGCTTTGGCTCGACCTTTCTCCCGGTAGGGCACCGTCAGGAAGACCTTTCGATCGGCAGGCTCCCTGATGACTTCCTGTTCGGAACTTTGCACATCCAACGGCGCGCGGGCTGCGACTTCCTCTCCGCGCACTTGGGCCATGTCTTGGCGGTGTTCCTGCTTTTGTTCCATAGTGATCACGTAGTGTTTGATTTTTTCCGCGTCTCGGCAGGCTCGGACGATTTCAAAGGGGTCTTTTTCAAGCGCCTTGATCCAGGAATCCACGTAGGCCAGATGCTGGCCCGGATCATGGCCGATGCCCAGGTCCTGGCCAAACATCCAAGAGGCGATTTCCGCCCGGAGTTCTTCCCGGGCGTAGACTTCGGAGCCAAACGGACCAAATTCTCTGGCCAAGCGCGAGACATGTCCGGTCCAGTGCCCAAGCTCGTGCAAGGCCGTGGCGTAATAGGCATCCTGGGCGATGAAGTGGTCTTTGGGCGGCAGACAGATTTCGTCCGCGTGTGGGCTATAAAAGGCCCGGTTGCGCTGGTTGTGCTTGATGACCGCGCCGGAGTTGACGAGGATGGCCTCGGCTTTTTCGTTCGGGTTCCAGGGCGGCACCAGAGACGATTTGTCCAGGGGAGGAATCTCGCCGGCAAGCTGGCTCACATGGAAGACCGATGAAAAACGGACAATGGGCCGGGTCAGCTCGACCTTCTCCATGACCTGATTGCCTTCGCCGTCCAGGACCGGCTTGCCATCGTCGTCCCGGGCCGCTTCTTCCTTGGAGAATTGCCAGTAGACGATGGTTTCGGCTTTCTCCCCCTTCCGGACGCGACAATCCAGGGTGTTGGCCTGCCGCAGCGTCATCCAGCGCGGGTCATCGAAGCTATACCGGGAGAGCATGACCCGGTTGATACCGCTGTAAACCGTGCCGGAAACCGGATTCATGGGCGGAAAGACCTCGCCGGGCTGCCAGGGCTTTTGCCAGGGGGCCACACCGCGCCTCAGGTCTTCGATGATCTTCTCGGCAAACTCCTCATGGAAGGGTTTGCGATTTTTCTTGTCATCGGCCATGGCCGGCCTCCGTAGCGTCCCCCTCGGGATCGTCCAGATCATCAAGGCCAACGGCCGTTTCTTCGAAAGCGCCCATGAAGTCCGCCACGTCGGGATCGACTGGAATGCCGAGATCAGGGAGTTCCGTGGCCTGGGCGTCCACCACATTCGCCGCCGCCATGAGAGTGTTCTTGTCCATGTCATTCTCCTTTGGGGTCCAAAAGAAATACAGGCTCGACCTTTTGCAGGGTGGCAATGGGGACCAACCCAAAATACCGCCCGTCGAAGCCGCCGGGATGCCGGTCGGAAAGTACCAGCACCAGACCATCCGGGATCGTCCTCGATTTTAAGCTCTTGGCGTCAGGCATCGGTCGGTCATGCCCATCCCGGTAAACAGCCCGGCTTTGGGGCCATAACCGGCCATTGATCGCGATGCCGCCCTGGCTGATTTCAAGCCGATCACCGGGTATGCCGGCGACGCGCTTAAGCAGGGGTTCCAGGCCATTGGGACAGGAACCGGGGCGCAGGTAGCCCCGATCCAGAGCCAAATTGGCGAAATCACCTTCCTCCAGACAGAAGCTGACCAGATCGTCGCGCTCCAGAAGGCCGGGGATAAGGCGATAAACGCCTCGGGGCATTGAGGCCGTGGCGTTAACCCGCAGGCTGAAGATCCAAAAGAGGCCCAAGGCAGCCAGCGTCAGGCTACATACGCTCAAGATAACTCTCATACCCTTTGTCTTTGTCCGGCTCGGCAGCGGCCGTGTCGTGCTCGGGCTTATCAACCGGTGGCATGGCAATTTCGCGGTTGAGGGAGTCTGAAAGCTGAGGCGGTTTGATGCCTGCACGGCGGGAGAAAACTGGGTCCAAAAAGTAGAGAATCTGCCGGCCATAGATGGGCGGCCGGCCGGCGCAAAAAAGCAGCATGTCGCCCGGGGCGACGACCTTGCCTGCGGCATCCTTTTGGGGACCGGGCAGGCGCATGCACTCGTCTTCGGTCAACAGCGGCCGGGCGGTTTCCGAGACGCTCACCGAGGCGTTCTTAAGCGATCCGCTGCGGGAGCCTGAAAGCGAGGTTCTCTTCTCCACCACAGTGGTCTTGCCGGTCATGGCGGAAAGCACCTGAGCGGTCTCGATGGTGTTGGGGGCATAGGCCACGCGGATATGGCAGTTGGCCATAAGCCCGTTGTCCTTGCCGTAAACGGCGCTTAACTGCACGATATCCTGAACGATGAAATAGCCCTTGATGCCGTAGCCGGCCATGTAGGCGATGGCCCGTTCGATGCTGTCGAGACGACCCAGGGCGGTGAACTCATCCAGAAGCAGCAGGAGTCTATGCTTCGGAGCCACGCCTTCGGACTTCTCGCCGAAGTCCATGCGAGCCGTGCCCCGGCTGAGAAGCAGGTTCACAACAATGCGGATGAGTGGGCGTAGACGGTCGATGTCCGCCGGGCTGATGACCAGATAGAGGCTTACGGGCTTTTCATGGTGCATGAGGTCGGCCAAGCGGAAATCCGAGTGGCCGATGTTCCGGGCCACCACCGGGTCGCGGTACAGCGCCAGGTTGGCCACGGCCGTGGAGACCACGCCGGACAGTTCGTTGTCGGCCTTGTTGAGAATCTCCCGGGCGGCCGAGGCGATGAAGGCGTGCAGGTCCTGGCCCTGGTGCCCGTCGGGAAAAATCGTATCCAGCAAGGCGGCGTGATCGGTGTCCAGCATTTCTTGGAACAGCTCGCGGACGCCCCGATGGGCGTCGGCCAGCGTGCGGGAAAGGTCAAAAAGCGTTGCCGTGCGCTGCTCCTTATGCCTGACCATGACCAGAGCGTGGAGCAGCGTCCCGCCGAGAAAAGCGAAAGCCGCCTTGTTCCAATAGTCGGCCAGCCCCTTGCCTTGTGGGTCCAGGATCATGCCGACGAGATTTTGAGCGTCGGGAATGGCGTGGATGGTCTCCAGGCGGATTTCTTCCAGGGGATTGAAGCAGGCCGAAGCACCCGTGGCGTCGGAGGGATCGAACTTGAGCACCGTATGGCCGATGGATTTCCGGTACCCGGCGGTAAGGCTCCAGTTCTCGCCTTTTATGTCGAAGACCACAGTGGAGTCTGACCAGGAAAGCAGCGTGGGCAGGATGAGTCCCACGCCCTTGCCGGACCTGGTCGGCGCGAAACACAGAATGTGCTCCGGCCCGCTATGACGCAGATAGAGCTGCACGGATGCCGGCTTTCCGACAAGGGAGCGCCCCAGGGCGGGCAAACCTCGAAAGGCCTTGATCCAACCCCCGACATAGACGCCCTGGCCGCCAAAGAGTCCCATGGACTGGATGTCGGTCTCATCGGCCCAACGGGCCGATCCGTGTAGATCGTCGCGGCCTTCGCTCAGGCGCAGGCGACCAAGCCAAAGGCCAAATACCAGAAGTTGGGGGAGAATGAAGACGGCCTGGGCGATAGCCAGCGACTTCTGGATGTGGCCGTGCCGGTCCGCGATATGTTCCTGCCAGTCGAAGATTTTCCAGGGGAGATACCAGGAAACCTCGAAGGCCCTGACCAAGGGAGTCCCCAGAGCGGGCTGAAAACCATAAAGAAAGGCCACGCGCTGGGTGGCGACGGACATGGCGACCGTGGCCAGGACGGCCACGAAGACAAGATACGGCCAACGGGAACGACGCTGGCGTCTGGCCTTCCCGAGACCGTATGTCCGGTCAGCAGGCACCGATACTCCCCTTTGGCTTTATTGCCGGCCTGATTCTCCTCCTTGACGCAACCGCATGGAGCCGTTCTATAAGTGCTCCCAAGGAAGCAATGCTATGAACATTATGACGTATAAAGGGCATCAGGGGCGGTGCGAGTACGACCAGGACGCAGGCATATTTCACGGTGAGGTCATGCATCTGGCGGATGTCATCACCTTCCAGGGACGCACCCTTGACGAACTCAAAGAAGCCTTGGCGGATTCCGTCGAGGATTATCTGGAGTTCTGCGCCCTGAAGGGCAAAACGCCTGAAGTTCCCCCGCAGGCCGGGAACACCGACGCCTGCTGACTGCTTGCGCAGCCTACCGAAGGGACTCATACGGGGCCTTCATGACCATGTCCTTGGTCACGATGATGTTGAACTGGTAGCCAGGTCGGATTTCCAGCGTCGGCTTGATGTTGAGGTTTTTCTCCAGAAGCTTGGTGGTGGTTTGGCCAAGCTGGCTGGACAGGGCCGAGGCCATCTCATCCTGCATGGAAGGGACGTTGCTTGAGGTGTTCCCCTTCACATTGAGGGAGTCCATGGCGAAGGCGTTGCCGCCGGAGATGAGCGACATGAGCACGGCGGAGCCGAACACACGGAGATAGTGGTTGTTCACTTCGTCGTTGAAGCCGGCGTAACCGCTCATGTCCGCGCCGGGCATGGCGCCCAAGGTGATCGCCGAGCCGTCCGGGAAGATAATCCGGCTCCAGGCCACGAGCACTCGCGACTGACCGTAGATGATCCGGGAGTCATAGACGCCAAAAAGCTTCGCGCCCTGGGGGATGATCAGATTGCGGCCCGTGGCCGTATCGAAAACATTCTGGCTGACCTGGGCGATGATCGAGCCGGGCAGATCGGAATTGATGCCCGTGATCATGACGCCAGGGATGACCGTGCCGGTTTTGACTTCAAAGGGTTGCCCGGGCGTGCGCGTGCCCGGAAGCGTCCATTCCTTGTCCGCTCCCCCTTGCTGCTTGGCGCGGCTGAAAAACGCTTCCTTGTCCTTGTCGGCCGCCGGGTTGTAGTCGCCGGGTGCGAGCCCGGCGAGGCTTGCCGCCAGTCCCTTTGCCCCGTCCCCTGTCTCCTGCTGCCGGCCCTCCGGGGCGTCCGTTCCTGGGTTCGCTTGTGCGGCCGGCTGCCGAGTCTGCTCCCCTTTCTTGGCACTCAGCGGAGAAGACAGCGCACTGAGCTGGGCTTGCAGCTTGTAGCGACGAAGCTGCTCCTGTTCCCGCCGCCAGGCCTCGGCCTGGTCGTTTTTCTTTGGCGCAACGACGACAATCGGCTTTTGGGGTTCAAGAATTGCCGGGGTCTTTTCCTTGGAAGGCGAAACCGCCAGCCCCGGCCCAACGTCCCCGGAGAGCAACGGCTTGTCCGAGGCAACCTCTGAGGCCAGTTTCGCGTCATCCTTTTTCCGGCGTTCAGAGAAGTTGACCGAATAGATCAGGACCGCCGCCAGCACGAGGCCGGCAAGGAGGACCAGGATGAGCGGTTTTTTGCTCATCCTGGCCACGGCCAGGCCGGCGGCTCCCGGGGGCGTGAATTCGTTGGGGCTATTGTCGGACATGGTATTTCCGATGGTTGCGGGAGGCTATTGCGGGAGCACCTTGCCCACCGAGACATTCTCGGATTCCGACGAAGCCCTTTTCTCGGGGGATGCCATCTGCACCATGCCACCATCGGGTTTGGTGTCGGGACCAAGGGCGTAGACCCTGGAGAAGGAAAACCCGTCCGAAGTCTTGACGTGCAGATACCAGACGTTCGGCTCGTCCTTGATAGCGTCGAGGGTGTAGGCCACGGACAAGATGCCCGATCCGCCGGACGCTTCCAGGCGAAACCCGCGCTCCCGAAGCCGGGATTCCAGGGCCGTGTCGAAATGGCCGCGCCGGGCCTGCTCCAGGTGTAAGGCGGTCACTCCGGGCGGATACTCGGCAGCGATTTTGCCCGCCGCATCCTCGGCAATGATAGCCTCCTGCTTTGGCGTGACTCCCTCGGCGCTGAATGATCCGATGTGCCTGGGGGCGCAGCCAGCCAGCAAAAGGCCCAGCCAGAGATATATAAAGTAGATGCGCATCAGCTTTTCTCCCGTGTGATTTCGATTTTCTCCTGATCGCTGCCGACGCCGACAATGAGAAGAACCCGGTCGAAGAGGCCGTCCATGACCATGGTCCGTTCCTTCACCCGGTAGTTGACCAGCACGTTGCCCGAGGCTTTCCGCACCAGCAGGATCGGCATTTCCCCGGTAGCCGTGGAATCAGGAAGGCGGATGAAGGTCTGGCGGCCGTCGTCGTAAACCTGGGTCGGCTTCCAGGCGGCCCGACCCTTGAGGCCGTAACCGAAGTGGAGTTTGCTGAGGTCCATGTCCTGGCCGCCGACTACGGCCGTTCGCCAGAGCTTCTCCTTGGCGTCCTTGGCCGCCTGCTCCTTGAAATGGCGGACATGATCTTCCTGGTAGGTGAAGCCGATGTAGGGCGTATGGCCGGAACGCTGGGAAACCAGACGCAGGTGATAGACCCGGCGGTTAGTGGTGACCACGGCGGAGGTTTCCAGCCCTGCATCCACCGGCTTGATGAGCAGATGGACGGATTCGGCCTCGCCCGAGCCGGACTTACTCACATCCACCAGCCAGCGGGCCGAGTCGCCGACCACGACCTCGTTGAGCGTTTCGCCCGGCTGCAATTCCACGTCGCAGACCTGAAACGGCGAGGCGATGACCGTCGGCAGGCTCGCCCCATGCACGTAAAGCACCCGGCCATTGCCGTCGCGGCTTGGGGTCACGGACTTGGCCGCCCAGTCTTCGGCCAGCTCCAAGGCCTTGCGTTCCTTGGCCGTGAGCTTAACCGGCTTGTCGCTAATGTAATCGGGCATGGGTGGAGGCGGACCCGGCAGGTCCGCAACACCCGCGCCGTCTTCCGGAAGTTGTCGTTCAAGCGGCACATCCACGGTCTTTCGCGCCTGGGCCAGGGTGACCTTGTCGCGGCCATCCTGGGCCAGGGCCGTCTGCCCGTGAAGGCAGAGCAAACAGGCCAAGATCGCTATTTCCCTTCGCATAGGATTTCCTCCCTCCCAACCAACGATTATTTGTCGGACGCGCCTTCCAGCACTCTGGAAAATGACAGGCCCGTGATGGCGATGCCGCCGGGGTTCTTGATCACCTGGGCATCGGTGGCGGCTGGCTGCAACTGAACGGTCAGGGTGGCCTCAAAAGTCTGGGGTTCGACGAGCACGGCCCCGGTGTGGCCGCGCACGGTTTCCGTCCATTCCACCCGCCAGGAGTCCTGGCTGACCGGCAGCGGCAAGCCTTTAATGGAAACCTGGACCAGCTTGCCTTCCTTGGCCCGGTCAAAGGGGTTGTTGGCCTCGTACCATTGGCGCATCTGGCCTTTGGCTGATCCGGCCATGAAGTAGGACAGGCGCTCGACCATCTTTTTTTGCAGATCCAGGTCAGCGGTCACGGTGCGCCAGTTCATGATCACGTTGGCCAACTCCGCCTGGATCAGGCGCTTCGGTGCCGGCGAGGCCAGATCGGCCCGGGAGACGGCGGCGGCCTGCCCGATCCGGTCCACCTCGACGATGTAAGGCACCACCTTGTACTGGGCGGCCATGATCACGTTGGCTGCAATCGAGGCTGCTGCCAGCAGCAGGCAGAAAACGGCCATCATGCGCCATTGGGCCGCCCGCTGGATGTAATTGCCGTAGCGTTCCAGCCATTCTTCCCGCCCATTCAAGTAGGGATTTTGGCCAGGAGCAGCGGCCAGGGTCTGGACGCTATTCTGGTTTGGCATCGGCGCTTTCCTCCCGCATGGAGTTTTCCATCTTCTTGGCCTGGAGCCGCGATTCCATCTTGCTGCGTAAACGCAGCGCATGGCTGGCCCGGGGGTGTTCGGCCTTGGTTTGCTGATGGGCACTATAAAGGCTCTGGGCCATGTGGCCGACTTTGCCGAGGCCACTGGCTCCACTTTCCGTGGCCAGTTGCGAAGCGGCGCGAACACTTTTCAGTCCCATGGAGGTTCCAGCGGCGGTCGCCACCGATCCGGCAGCAAAGCCGACCGCGCCGCCGAGCACCGCCCCGGCCGTGGCGGCCAGGGCATGGCCGCCCGTGACATGGGAGCCATTGATGATGCCTGCGCAGACATCCGGAATGGTTTTGACCAAGGCGAGCAGCACCACGGAAACGCCGATGACCACGAAGATGTCCTGAAGCGTGGCCTCGGAGAGTTCCATGTCAGTGATAAACGTCATGCCAAGACCGAGCAGCAGTTGCAGGACGAATAGCTTAAAGGCGACGGCCAGGGTGTAGCGCATGACGTTTACGGCGTATTCCTTGAAAAGCGATGAGCCGCCAAGCCCAAGCAGGATGACGCTGGCGTTCATGGCCACCATGGCCTCGCACTTGATCAGCAGTATCTGGGCGGTCATCAGCGCAAAGCAGATCAGCACCACCAGGGCGGCCACGACGTAGCCGATGGACTCGGCCGGCGAGGTGATGGAGACTTTATCCAGGATGACTTGGACGAGGTTGAGGCCGCTGCGTAGCGGCGCGTCCGACGCTGTCTGGGTCGTGCCCAGGGAATCGGCGGTGGAGGCCAGACCATGGATCAGGTTCCAGGACCATTCCGCATAATTGTTGATCACGGCGGCGATGAACCCGGCAAATAAAAGCGTCATGACGAACTGGCCAAGAATATCCGGGAGCTGGGAGCGTTGCAGGGCCATGCGGATGCCGAAGAGCGCGATTTCGAGCATCACGGTCCAGCGGAACAAGGCAAAGGCAAATGACTTGAGCGTTCCCGACCAAGCCGTCGTCTTGGTGTAGAATTCCTGCGCAATCTGGGAGATGGCGTCCGGTGACGGCCCGGCGGCCAACACGCTTGCCGGCAGGGCCAGCACGGCCAGGAGCGCCAGGGCGCTCACGGCGGTTGGGATCAGGAACTGATGGGACGTATTGGCCATGTCCATAACTCACAGGCGTTAGAACGGATCGGCTTTGGGGTTTTTGCCGCTGATCCCCTGGAGCTTGTCGGTCTTGGTCATCTCCTGCCACCATGTGGAGCGCAGTTCGTCCTGCTTCTCCGCCTTCATCCGGTCTTGGATGTCCGCCTGGTTGGTTGTGAGGAGCAGGGTCCGAAGCTCACGAGCTTCCTTGAGTTGCAGGGCCGCCAGTTGGTTGGCCGACTCCAGGGCCTGCATTTGGCCTTCGGGGGTGCTCAGAAGCTGGTTTATGTGGCTGTCGAAGTCCTCGGCGCTCCCCATGAGGTCATCAAGCTGCTCCCCGGTGACCTGAAAGGCGGCCTTGGAGGCACGCTGGGATTCCGAGGACCACTCTTCCAGCTTGGCCTGATACTGGGCGTTGACGGTCTTCGTCGTGCCGGTTCCGGCCTTGGCGATTCCCCTCAAGAAATCAGAATCCCCATAGATTTCCGTGAAGATGCTGCCCATGGCCGCAATGTCGCCGGCCTGAGTTTGCAGGCTCTTAGTCAGGCTGGCCAACTGCTTGAACGTACCGGTGACCTTGTTGATGAGCTGGGCCGGCAGCTTAATGGTATTTTGCACCATGTTCTGGTACTGCTTGACCTGATTGGCGACCATTTCAATCTGCTCAATGGTCTGGGTCACCGCTTCCTGATACTGGGAAACAAGGGTCTGGAGCTGAGACAGATTTGTGACCCGCTCCAGGGCCTGCGTGAACATCTCGCTGCAATTGGTACAGTAGACGACCATCGTGTTTCCGGGAGAAACGGTTGCGAGCACGAGCAACATGGCAAGGCCGCACGACATGAGGATTCTTTTCATGGTCAAGCCGCTCCTTTTTCTTGCAGCCAGAACCAAGGCCAATCCTGGCAGTGGTGACTGCAAAGTTCCTTAATCCGGGACATGCTGTCCTTGTCCGAGACCCCGACGAAGGCCAAAGTCTTTTTCTGCAAGGCGAGTTGTATGAGACGCCGCCCTGAGGGGGAGATCATGTAATAATCCCGTTTGGGGGTGGCCGTGGCCACGATTTCGATTTGCCGGGCATTGAGTCCCATGCCGGCGTACAGTTCCCGCTGGCCGTCTTGGCGGGCCGTGAGATTGGGCAGGAGAATCTTGGTGGGGCAGGATTCGACAAGTACGTCCATGATGCCGGAGCGCACCGCGTCGGAGAGGCTCTGGGTGGCCAAGACCACGGCGCAATTGGCCTTGCGCATGACCTTGAGCCACTCCCGCACCTTTTCCCGAAAAACCGGATGCCCGAGCATGATCCAGGCCTCATCAAGGATGAGGAGCGCCGGCTGTCCGGATAGGGCCTTTTCAATCCGATGAAAGAGATAGAGCAGCACGGGGATCAGATTCTTGTCCCCAAGTTGCATCAATTCCTCAATCTCGAAGACCATGAACGACGCGATGTCCAGGGCATCCGACGAGGCGTCCAGCAGATGCCCCATGGCCCCGGCCTTGGTGTACTGTTTGAGTGCTTCCTTGAGTTCCTGGTTCTGAAGCACATGCCAGAAGTCGGTCAGGGAGCGCATGGTCGGCGGGTTCTCCCGCAAGGCGTTCATGGCCGTGCGGATGGCGTTGCGATGGACCGGCAACACACGAAGCCCCTGCAACTCCGCCAGATCGGCCACCCAGCCTTCGGCCCAGCTTTGTTCCGTTCCGGAAACGTCAATGCGCTGGAGAGGAGCAAAAGCGAGTTCTGTTCTGCCGATTTCGAAATGGCTGCCGCCGGCTGCCTGGCACAGCGGGAAAAGACTCATGCCCTTGTCGAAGGCGAATATCCGGGCTTCCGGGTAGCGACGAAACTGGGCAGCGATCAGCGCCAGGAGCGTGGACTTGCCCGAACCCGTGGGACCGAAAATAAGCGTGTGGCCAAGGTCACCCTCATGGAGGTTGAACCGAAACGGCGTTGAACCGTCCGTGGTGCAGACCATGAGCGGCGGCGAGTCCGGCGGGTAAAAGGGACAGGGACAAAAGCCTTTCCCCGACCAGATGCTGGCCAGGGGGAGCAGATCGGCGAGATTGAGCGTGTTGACCAGGGGACGCCGGAGGTTGGCAAACCCGTTGCCGGGGTGGGTGCCAAGCCAGGCTTCCAGGGTGTTGATGGATTCAATGCGGCAGCCGAACCCCAGGGTCTGGATGACGCGACGAAGCTCCCGCGCCCAATCGTGCAGCGGCTCCGGGGATTCGTGCAGAAGCACGATGCAGGAAGTGAGATACCCCGCGCCCACGTACCCGGACTGCACCTCCACCAGGGCTTCGTCGGCATCCTCGGCCATGAGTTGGGCGTCCCGGTTGGCCCTGGCGCTGGGGTTGTTAAAAAACTGGTCAAAGAACCGGAATATTTGCTGCTGCCAGGTCTTGCGGTAGACCGTGATTTCCTTGGCCGCATCGAGCTGGTCCAGGCAGATGAACCGGGTGGAAAACCGATACGGCAGTTGCAGCCCATCAAGGCTGGCCAGCATGGCCGGCCAACTCTCCTGGGGCAGACTGTCGATACTGAGGACCGCGATGTGCTTTTTCCCAATGCGCGGGGCCAAGCCTCCGACCAGGTCTTCGCCGCCAAGGAGCGCATCCAGATACATGGGCGTTCGCGGCACCCGGAGGGGCTGTTCCTCGCCGGTCAGGCACTGCTGGATGTGCGAAAGGAGCGGTGAATACCGGACAGACTGATCATCTTCTTCGGCGTCGTCGAACTCCACCAGTCGCTCCAGGCGCAGCACAGCGGCCAAGGCGTCTTCCAGTTCCAGCAAGGCCTGCTCGAAAAACCGCAAGCTTTTCGCTAGAAGATTGCGCCGCCCGGTCCCGGACTGGGCGGCTCCGGCCAGCTTGGCCGCTTGCAGATTCGGCTTGTAGCTGACCGTGAGCACAGCCTTGGTGCTGTAGCAGGTGTCGCCGCTGAAAAACTGGCGGCGTTCTTCGTCGATAAGCCGGGTCACCGGATCGGGAAAATGGCTCTCTTCGGGACGCGCATAGGTGCGTTCGCGGCTGCGCAAGGCATCTACATGGAGCATCCAGCCGGAGCCGAGCAGTTTGACCGCGCTATTCACCTGGGCGGACACGAAGGCCAGTTCTTCCGGTGTGCTGGAGGCTGTGTCCTGTCCCCGGAATTCCCAGGCCGCCAGCAAGCTCCCGTCCTTGCATAGCACCACGCCGGGAGCGATCAAGGCCGCATACGGCAAAAGGTCGGGCAGCCCTTTGATCCTGGAGCGATAGTCCCGCAGCCGCAGCATCATTTTCTCCAGACGCCGGCCCGGGCCGGGTAGAAAAGCTGTTGCTTGATGTGTTTGAGCCAGACCTTGCTCATGATCGGATCGGCCTTGGCCATGCGCCGCAGGACAAAAACGGCCATGACCCAGAAGGTCAACCCCGTTACCACGGACAGAAGGCTCAAGCCCCCGATGCCGACCAGCAGGGCAATAAGCCCGCAGGTCAGCACCAGTTCCCGTTCGGCCCCCATGACATGGCTGTGCCGGTGCAGGGATTGGTGGATGGTCAAGGTGCGCATGGGCTGCTTTTCCCCTCAGATCACCGCGCCGGAGAAAGAAAACACGCTGTCTACGATGCTGGTGGCGAAGGCGATAAACGAGATGCCAAAGACCACGCCAAGAAGCAGCTTGAAGCCGCCGGTCAGGTCGTCGCGGTTGAAGATGTAGAGAATGCCGCAAAGCGCCATGGCCACGATGGAGACCCAGCGACCGGCCGGACCGGTGACCGTCTGGACCACCTTTTCCAGGGGGCTTGAGAATTCGGAAATGCCTCCCGAGGCCTGGGCCAGTTCCGGCAGAACTAGAACGAGCGCCACCAGGGGGAGATACCGAAGGGCAGGTTTCAGCATAGGTGCTCCAAATCGTAGGTGTGGGTTACGGGATCAAAGCCTTTGATGGTGGCGATGTCGGAGACGCGGCGGCCGCCCGGGGCACGCTCGATAAAGCAGATCATATCCACGGCTTCGGCGATGAGCGCCGGCATGGGCACCAGGGTTGCCTCGGCAATGAGCTGCTCCAAGCGAAGGAGGCCGGCGGCGGCGCTGCCGGCATGGACCGTGGCCACGCCGCCGGGGTGCCCGGTGTTCCAGGCCTTGAGAAGATCCAGGGCGGAACCGTCGCGGACTTCGCCGACCAGGATGCGCGTTGGCCGGTAGCGCATGGACACCTTGACCAAACGCTGGATGGGTACGCCGTCCGAACAGCGCATAAAGACGGTGTTGTCACTGGCGGATTGGAGTTCAGTCGTGTCTTCGATGACGATGAGCCGGTCACCTGGGCAGCGCCTGGAAATGCCGTCGATAATGGCGTTGACGAACGTCGTCTTGCCCGAGCCGGTTCCGCCTACCACCAAGATGTTACGCCGGGCTTCGATGGCCTTGGCAAGGATGACCGAGGCGGAAAGCGACAGGATTCCTGAAGCCACATAGTCATCCAGAGTGAAAACCCGGCTGGCCCGTTTGCGAATGGTAAACGACGGCCCGGAGACAATGGGCGGCATGAGACCCTCGAAGCGGCTGCCGTCAAGGGGCAGTTCCCCCTCCACAATAGGCCTATCCGCCGTGACCGTGGTTTCCAGGGCGCTGGCCACCAGGGAGATGATGAGCCGGCTTTGGGCCGGGGCAAGCTTCCCGCGCAAGGCCATGTCCTGGCCGAGCTTTTCGATCCACAACGTCTGGTCCGGATTGACCATGATTTCGATCACGTCCGGATCGCGGAGAGCCTCCATGATGATTGGCCCGAAATTGTGCGTGAGGCTCGCGTGCAGTCTGTCCATGGCTACCCTCGCGCCCGCAAGGCGAAAACGGTCACGTTGACCAGGGCGGAGACGGCCACGATGGCCGCAAGCCATGTGAGATTTTGCCGAAAGGTGGTTAGCGCCGCGACATGCCCCTGGAGGGTCGTCCGGATGTTTTCTACCGAGGCCTTGGAGAAGTCCTTGGCCAGTCCTTTGGTGGCCGTCAGCACCTCGGCCACGTAGCCGTCCGTTTTGTCGGCCAGCATGGCGGTGAGGGCCTTGTTGTGCCGGTCGAGGAGCTTTTCGTATTCGGCCAGAAAGGCGTTTTGCAGCGTAACCAACATGAGCACTGGATCATCCGGTGCAACCACAGTTGTATGCTTCTGGGCCAGGAGGGTTCGGACGCTTTCCAGGTCCAGACCGATGCCGTCAGGGACGGCGGGCGGAGTCTCGGCATCAATTGGGTGCTGATCATTCATGACCGATCCTCAGTAAAGACGGGCTTGATCTATTTCGGTCATAGTATCCCGCCAGAAGCTGGTCAGGCGCTGCCGGACCATGATCGGAAGAGCAGAGCCCTGGGCTTCGGTAAATGTCTGCCGTCTGGCGAAGAGTTCTTCCAGGTCACGACCGAAGGTGGTTTGTTTGCGGTGCGGCAGGGAAATGACGGCATGGAAGCTGGAAGCGCATTCGGAGTAAATCTTAAACTCCTCGAATCGCTTCCCATCAATGGCGATGTCGCCGAAGTAGCGGTTGAGCCAAACAACAATAGGCGTGGTCGGGAAATGCGAAACTAGAGATTTGAGACCGGACAGGGTGTCTAGAATGGCCTGTCCGCCGGTGACCACGGTATGGAGCATGACGGAATGGCCATGCTCTTCGAGGACTTCGAGAGCCTGGTTTTCCAGTAGATAGGACCCAAGCGGCACGAAGGAGGAAGCGCCGTTGTCCACCACGACATGGGCATCGGCGGGCAGTTCGATAATCGCATCCATAAGTTGGTCGAAACGGCGGGGATCGATGTCGTCGCCGCTCATGATGTCCAGAGCCACGGCGTCCAAAGCCTCATACCCGGCGAGGGTGGCATTGATCGGGTCTGTGTCGAAGCAATGAACCTGAAGACCTTTGCCTTGCAGGTATTGCGCGAGCAACGAAGCGACGAGGGATTTTCCAACGCCGCCTTTGCCCTGCAAGATGAAATGTATCATGGCCATAGTGTTTCCTTGCTAGATCATTTCATCGGAGGATGGGGTCTTGTTCACTGAAAATCCATGTTGTTTAAGTCCCTGTTGCTTGAAGGTCTTTTGCGTATATATCGGCACGGGGTGATGTCCGGATTGTTCTTGCCTTTCCCTGATTTCTTTGAGAAAGCGCACCATATGGTGGCAGAAGGTTGCGTAAGACATGGTAACTTTGCCTTTCTTGACCAGCGCAGCGTGAATTTTCTTGTTGTCATAGCCCTGCACCCGCATGGCATCGATCACATCCTGGCAAGCAATGAATTCGATACGTCCCATGTTTCGGGGAATGCGCTTTCTTTTTCGAGCCATGCTATGACCTCGCTGCACGGGCTTGGGGGGTCCCTTCTGGGGGAGTCAGTGAGAGGATGTTTCGAGCGGGGGAATTTCCTTGGATTATCTGACTTTTCACGCGGATAAAGGTCTCCACGCGAGGGTGCAGCCTCTGGCCAGTCTCCACTTTTTTCCTGATATTCCTGTATTGTCGTCCGGTATAGCCGAGCGCCCTGGCCACGGCCGTATGCGACCCCTTCAGGCGGAACAATAAATCAATGATTTCTTTCATGGGTTTATCCTTGGGAAGAGTTTGCAGGAATTTCCTTCTTTACACAACAGGAAATTTCAACTAGACAAGGAAGGAATTTCCGCTAGAGTCAAAGGACCGGAGGCAACCATGGAAAATTTCTCATTTCTGCTAGAGCGGTCCTTTGTGGAGCTGGTCGATAAACGTGCAGACGCCCGAGGCTGGAAAAAGGGCGAGTTTGCCAAAATGGTCTGGTCAGACGCGCCTGCCAAGGCGGCAGCGGCAAAATGGTCGGCCATGCGCGGAAAGGCGACTAACACGGGCAAACCACAAGGCGTACTTGTATCGGATGCAGAGCGTATGGCGGAAATCTTGGGGGAGGACTTGACGTACCTTCTTGCCGTAGCCAAGGAAAACGCTAGACAGCAAGCTTGACAATGTACTGCTTTGGCCGAAAGCGACAGAGGTCGTGCGTCGTGGTTGCCCCCAACGCCGAGGTAATTGTGTGCAGAAATTCGATATGCAGGAGTTTGAAGAACAGGCTCAACGATTAATCAGTCTGGCTTTGTCGAAATGCGAGATTGAGGTTGCCAATAACTGCGAGCCTCCCCCTCCTCAAAAAGCCGCGCTTTGCGCAGCTGCCGTCTCGCTACAGGAAGCGTTCAAGGCGTTTATTGTATTAGCGAAGTCAGTTTGATTCGCCTCCTCCACGCTCGCAGGATGCGGGTAACTTACACATAAACTCGCCGGAATTTCTTTCTATACGAGTGTGACTTTGGAAAGAAATTCCGGCGAATACCTTGGTCTGCGATGTCTTCATTGATTGCTTTGGCATATCCAATAATTGCGATATGTTGTCCAGTGAATCCCAACAGGCGATTGACAAACAAGAGGGAATGTGTACGCTTTGAAGGCGTACAGATTAAAGGAGGAACGCCATGCCACAACTCCCCGTCGAGGGAAACAGCCGCATGTCACTACGGATTCCGACCGAGGAGAAAGTCCTTCTGCTTCGTGCGGTTGCCCTTAAACATACGAATTTGACGGACTTCGTCATCAGCAGTGCCATGGAGGCAGCTCGTTCGGTCATCGACCAAGCGGAACGGCTCCGGCTTTCTGGACGAGACAGCCTTCTCGCACTTGATCTTCTGGAGAATCCCCCGGCTCCGAATGCCAAATTGATGGCGGCGGCGAAGGCCTTGCCAAACTTGTTATGAAAATACCGGGTTGGCATGAAGAGCCGATCAGCAAAACGCATGATCGAGAGTCCTTCGATTGTGGCGACGTTGCTCTAAATGATTTTTTGCGCCGCCACGCACGGAAAAGCCATGTCCAGGGTGGAGCCAAAACATTTCTGGCCATCAGCGATGCAGGCGGCAACAGCATCCTCGGGTTTTACAGCGTCAGCCCCGCCTCCATTGCCTACGACCGCACACCAGAACTCGTCAAACGCGGCCTTGCCCGCCATGACGTGCCGGTGTTTCGGCTGGCCCGGCTGGCTGTGGACCAATCGATTCAAGGCCGTGGCCTCGGCGGCCAACTGCTCCTTGCGGCTGGCCGGCGCTGCCTTTTGGCTGCGTCACAGGTCGGCGGCGTAGCACTTCTTATTGACGCCAAAAACACCCGCGCCGCAGCATGGTATGCCGGGTATGGAGCTGTCCCCTTCCTTGACGCGCCGTTGTCCCTTCTTCTTCCTTTCAAGACCATTCATGCCGCCCTCGTGGCGTCTGGAAAGATTTAACTGGCCGCCAAAGAGAGAAGCGGAATCGGGCAGGAGGGGGCCTCGCGGCCGCCGTCCTCCCACACCACCGAACGTTCGTTTCCGTACAACGGCGATTCACGCCGAATGTTGCACCCTGCGTAGCTGATCGAGCAGCGACACGAGTCCACAGGGATCAAAGGATTTCTTGTTGAAGGCCTCGTTCATGTGTAAGGCCCCGGCATTCCCTGCGGGCCGCGCCCGTTGGTGGTTGAGT
>NZ_JSEH01000032.1 GCF_000801335.2 Desulfovibrio sp. TomC | reverse complement strand
ACCGATCACAACATAAATCCAGACCTTGCCGACGATGTCCTTAACCGCATGAAAGCCCGCTTCGATCCGATCCGTCCAGGTCTGTTCATCAAGGGGCAAGACCGAGGGGTCGGTCCGAATTTTCATGACCCAATCTTCGACATAGGGCTCCAGATTGAGCTTGCCGAGCACCCAGCCCGCAACGATAGCAATGGCCAAACCGGTGCCGAGATAAAGGGCGGCCACCTTCCAGCCAAGAAGGCCGTAAAGCAGCACCAAAGCGATCTCATTGACCATGGGGGCCGAGATCAGAAAGGAAAAGGTCACGCCCATGGGGACGCCGGCCGTAACGAAGCCAATAAAGAGCGGAACTGCCGAGCAGGAGCAAAAGGGTGTGACGATGCCGAGCAAGGCGGCCAGCACGTTGCCAGCCGATTCGCGTTTTCCGGCCAGTACGCGCCGGGTGCGCTCCGGCGTAAAAAAAGTCCGGATGACGCCCACGCCAAAGACCACCAGGGTCAGCAGCATGAGCACCTTGGGCGTGTCGTAAAGCAAAAATTCGACGGAGTCGCCAAGATGGCTTCCCTGGGCGATCCCCAGAACATCATAGGTCAGCAGGCGGGAAAACCCGGGCAGCATTCCGTACACCACCCACCAGACGACCAGGGCCGGCGCAAGCAGCAAAAGATAGCGGACAAGCTTCCCGTTGTGCGGGTGTGCGCTTTCGGCCACGGCTTCTTTGGTACAGCAGGTCATTTTCCCAAGTGGTTCCATATAAACATCTCCTCAATTGCCGCTGACGCGGCCGGGCCGACAGAGCAGCCCACCAGATTCACGCAGGCCTTTCGTGGAAACGTGGTCAGGACAGATTGGCGAAATGCGGGGCCGTGGCCATGGCAGCCGCCAGCACACGCTCCTCGGTCACGGGGCTTTCCCCTTTTTTAAAACCCAGATCAGCCAATTGCACATGGGCGAAGTCGGTGAATCCGGCCTCTTCCAGCGACTTGCGGGCGCAGTTAAGGGGACAGCCATCAATGGCCACGATTTTGGACGCTGCTTCCGTGGTCTTGAGGATGCCGCTGACGCGACCGCCGATACCGGCCAGACAGAACATCTTGGCCACACCGTCCGCTGTGAGTTTCCTAGCAACTTGATCAGCCAAGGCCCCGACATCGGCACCGCCGGAGCAGGCGAATACGAGTTTGGGAGCGGCGGAACAGCAGCAGCTTTTTTTCTCGGACATGGTTTTGTCTCCAGTGTTTTGCCATGACGACCTCCTGGGAGAGGCAATCTAGACAGTGTTTGTATGTTTTGCCAAATGGAAAAATATCAGCACAAAAAAATTACCCGGGATTCGATTCTGAAGGCTCACATGGCGTGTGCGAATAAACACGTTGGACGCATGCGAAGAGTTGCAAAACGCAGGGGGTCAGCAGGCGATAGTATACCTGCACCCCTCTCTTGTCCGAAGCGATGATCCCTGCTTCGCGAAGCAGGCTCAAGTGTTTGGAAATTGTCGACATATCCACACCGACCATCTTCGTCAATTCGCAGACACAGCGTTCTCCGCGCGAAAGCTCGTCAACAATAAACAGGCGGGTTTCCTGGCCTAATGCCTTGAAGACCTTGGCTTGTGACGAGAATTTTCGCGTTGGCATCGACTCTCCATTGCTCAATCTTTTCTATTTGGCAAAATAGCCAAAAGCAGGTCCTTGTCAAGCTCCTTATCGCAGCGGGAGCGGATTGGGTTGTCGCTCAACCGAAAACGCACTCCCGACAATTTTGCTTCAAAGAAAATGCTGCTATCTATTGTATTAGCAGCCGGCTGTCGATGTTGCTTGGATTATGCCTGTGCAGGCACACCAAAGGCAGTATGCTCAAACTTGTCAACACTCTGGATACCATCGCAGCAATCGTGGAACTCTCCAAATTCATCTTCTTGCCCCATGCATTGGAGGAGTCCCATGCTCCATAAGCAATCGCCGCAGGGAACTGTTTCGCCGTAACAGTCATATTCGAAATCAATGCTATTGATGTCTTCACAGGGATACACATTGCATCCAGGGCAATGTGGGTATCTTTTATGCATGACATCAGCGCGAAATGCTTTATAATTCGAGCGATTCCATATTTCAGATAGCGAATCCTTGGATAAATCTCCGAATACTTTATGAGCGACTTGCTTCTCTCTCCCATAGAAATAACAGTTAAAGCTTCGCCATAGAAAATGGCACGGAGATACCTTGCCATCCCAGGCAATAAACGCACCCCCCTGTTTGACTCCCAAACAGGCGTGCCCGCTGACTGGCCTTACAGACGGCAGAAGAAGCCGAAGGCCAACAGCATCGGCAACGGCCTCTGCCTTGCGGAATACCGCCTCCACCGGACCAACATCATCGCCATCGGTCAGATTCGCAACATGGAGCGGGATGTCGTTTTCAAGTGCCTGGGACACCATCCGCTGGACAAAACTAACCAACCGCAGGTCTTGCGGCGTCTTGTGATACTTCCACAGCACGTTGAAGTATTGTGTAATATTTATTCCCTCTTGGCGCGCCCGGTCAGACCAAGCCTGGTAAAAATACTTCGCCGAATTTGTATTGATCCCAAAGACCGTCTGATTCGCCACCGTAGAACTAAAAGGCAAAACATGGGACACGACAAGCTTGGTTACGCCACGCTTGGCAAGCCATGCAATGATCGCAGGAAGTTCCGCGATGTTGTCGCGCATGACAACGAACTCCGCGCCGACCTCCAGTGCGTTCCCCGGGTGCTCCTTTTTCGCTTGAGCCAAAGCAGCCAACGCACGTTCGACATGCCCCAGGCTGCCTCCATTCCGGACGGCCTTGAAAAGCTCCGGAGAAGTTGAGTCCACGGAAAGAAAGATTCTGTCCAGCCCGGCAGCAATGAGCGAGGAACAACGAGCCGTATCGAGCAGGTGCCCGTTGGTTTGAAAACCTACCCAGCTTTGGGCAGGCATCAAGCGTTTGCCCGTTCGTATAAATTCTTCGAGCAGCGGATGCAGCAGCGGTTCGCCTATGCCATTGAGGACCAGAGCTTGAAGGTGCTTAAATTCTGGTGCTAACGCATTGAATGTTTCTGAAAGCATATCGCCGTCAATTGACTTCGCAGCTCCAGATTGCTTTACGCATATGGCGCAACGAAGATTGCATCTGGACGTCACCTCGACAAAAAGTCGCGAAGGGTGGTCTCCCTGCGACAGGTCCTCGTGTGGGTTGTCAACGCTTGTCATTATGCGCCTCGATTATAGCATACTCATAAAGAACGCTTTCTAGCATTTTCAAGAACTGCGTACGATAGTGCTTGATGTGTTATTATCTGGCACATCCGGCCGCAGGATTTATGCATTTTTTTGGATCACACCCTTGGACTTCGACCCCATCAACTTCGCACACTGCCACATATGGACTCAAGAATTTGACGCTTTCCATGTGACTTGGCAAAACTAGCCACACTTCTGTTGGGGTTGATTCTACAACATGAACTGTGACGCCTTCTGGGACAACCACGCCTTCTTCGGCCAAAACTTGCTTTGATTCAGCAAGTAATCTGTTCTTATACTGAGGGTTGGAAAAAGATTTTTTTACAATCGAATTCCAATTGTTGATATCCACCTTGTCCTCCAGTTTTTACGTAGTTCATTCAACCGACATGACGGCCAATAACAAGACTTCAGTGAGCTCCTTACCTTCAGCAAAATAGCCCTAATAGACAGAATCCGTGGCGTAAACAGTCGAAAGATGCACACGTCAGAATGTTACCGCTCGGGCGGACAGGCGACATGACAGACGCCGGTCGGCGTTTCCACCGCATACGGAAAGTACTTGCGCCGGAAAAACAGAGCGACATTCACAAGCGCGATCAGCACCGGTACCTCCACGAGGGGGCCGATCACTGCGGCAAAGGCCTCGCCGGAATCGATGCCGAAAACGGCAATAGCTACGGCAATGGCCAGCTCAAAATTGTTGGATGCGGCGGTAAAACTGAGCGTCGTCGACTGTTCGTAAGTCGCTCCGGCCTTGGCCGAAAGATAAAACGAGGCCAGAAACATGAGCAAAAAATAGATGCCAAGGGGGATGGCGATGCGCACGACGTCGAATGGCAACTGCACGATGTATTCACCCTTGAGCGAAAACATCACCAGGATGGTAAAGAGCAGAAAAACGAGGGTCAGCGGGCTGATTTTTGGAACGAAGACGGTTTCATACCAGTGTTCGCCCTTCATTTTGAGTCCGACAAACCGCGTGATCATGCCGGCAATAAACGGTATGCCAAGATAGATGAAGACACTTTCGGCGATCTGTCCCATGGAGATGTCGACCACAACACCCTCAAGGCCGAACACTTTGGGCAGCACCGTGATAAAGAAATAGGCGTAGACCGAAAAGAAAAGTACCTGAAAAATGGAGTTGAAAGCCACCAGCCCGGCGCAGTATTCCCGGTCACCTTGGGCCAGATCGTTCCAGACGATGACCATGGCGATGCAGCGGGCCAGTCCTATAAGAATCAGACCGACCATGTATTCGTGATGTCCCGAGAGAAAGGCAATGGCTAGAAAGAACATCAGCACTGGACCGATGATCCAGTTCTGCACCAGCGAAAGAGCAAGCACTTTTCCGTTACGAAATACCTGCCCCAACTTCTCGTACTTCACCTTAGCCAGCGGTGGGTACATCATCAAAATGAGTCCCAGGGCTATGGGGATATTGGTTGTCCCCACCTGAAAGGCATTAATGATGTCTTTCGTTCCAGGATACAAATATCCCATCCCGACGCCAACGAACATAGCCGCAAAAATCCACACGGTCAGGAAGCGATCAAGAAAGGACAGCTTATTTACAACGCTCTCACTCATAACGATCCTCCTGGGGAACTGCTATCCGCAGTGGGTACCCGTTTTTGTTTTCAAATATTTACGGAGTCTTGCCTCATCTGCGATGGCGATTTCGTGGCTGCCAAGATTCTCGTGCAACGCTTCCATCACCCTGATGAGGATGGGATGACGCGGGATGGAGAGTTTGTAATACATCCATTTGCCGCCTCGCCTCCCACTAACCCATCGTTCGTTTTTCAAGTAGCTCAAATGCCTTGACACTTTTGGTTGTGGCAGTTCAAGCGACTCCGTTAAATCGCACACGCACAATTCCCCAGTCCGGAGCAGATTGAGCAAGCGCAACCGGGTCGGGTCCGCCAAGGCTTTTAATCCTGCAGCAAGCTCGTTCATGACCCCTCAAGTATTCGTTTAGGCGAATTTGTCAATATGTTTTGGCAAGCCAAGCATGGACAACCCCGACAGTTCTTTGGGGTTAGGGTTGCCGCGCAAAAACCCTCCAGCCGGGAGAAATTCTCTTTTTTAAGAAGCCCCTTGCAACAGCCTTTATATTTGGCTATGCAAATATACAAGCATCACGAATGTTCTTATTTTCGTGTCTTCCTCTATCTCTTCGAAATAATGGCTGAAAAGGGGAAACGCCATGAGTCCAAGCCTTCCTTTAGAAGACCCGCTTGTTCGCATGCACCGGGAACTTGCCCGGGCGCTGAACAAAGACCCGGACAAGGCCAAATGGGTCATGGTCATTGACTTGGCCCGGTGCATCGGCTGCCACGCCTGCGCTGTGGCCTGCGTTTCGGAGAACAAGCTGCCGCCGGGCGTGGTCTACCGTCCGGTCATGGAGGAAGAGATCGGCGCTTATCCTAACGTACGCCGCCGGTTTCTGCCTCGGCCCTGCATGCAGTGCGAGAATCCCCCCTGCGTCGCGGTGTGTCCGGTCACGGCCACCTGGAAAAACAAACAAGGCGTTACCGTCATCGACTACGACCGTTGCATCGGTTGCCGCTACTGCCTGACCGCCTGTCCCTATGGCGCGCGCTGCTCGGATTTTGCCGGCTTCTACACCAACGCCACAGCCGAGGCCGACGGCCTGATTCTCGGCCGCAAGGCCGCCGCCAAGGGGTACGAGGACGCCGCCGCCCCGGAATATGGCAAGGCCTGGCCCCCGCGCGGCCATGGTTCGCCTATCGGTAACGCCCGCAAATGCCATTTCTGCCAGCACCGTCTGGCCGTGGGCCAGCTCCCCTCCTGCGTCACCTCTTGCATCGGCCGGGCCACGGTCTTTGGCGACGCCAACGATCCCGCGTCCTATGTCCGGGAATGCATGGGGTCGCCGCGCGTGTTCCGGCTCAAAGAAGAGCAGGGCACCCAACCCAACGTCTACTATCTGGCTTAAGGGAGGTGCGATATGGCCTATACGAAACGCTCCAACCCTCTGCTCATTGTTGCCGGCCTCGGGTTGCTCGCCGGCCTCTATGGCGTCTTTGAAGCGCTGGTCTACCGAACGGAACCCACGGGGCTGGGGTCGTATGTGCCCTGGGGACTTGGTGTGGCGCTGTATCTGCTCTTTCTGGGGCTGTCGGCCGGCGGGCTTCTCGTCAATTGTCTGGTCTACATCCTTGGGAAGAAGGAACTGGACCGCATCGCTGGCGTAGTCACCTATGCAACACTTTTAACGGAAGTCTGCGCCGGCATCGCCATCGCCCTGGACCTTGGACACTGGGAGCGGATGTACCGTTTTATCGTCTCTCCCAGCCTGACCTCACCCATGTTCTGGATGCTTATTTTCTTTAATGCCGTCCTTCTGGTTTATGCCATAAAGGCCCTGGCCATCGTGACCAACAATCAGCCTCTGGCCCGATTGTGCTCGCTCGTTTCGATCCCAGTAAGTCTGTGCTTCTACGCTACGAACGGTTATTTTTTCTCCATCATCACCAGCCATCCGGCCTGGAGCGGCGCATTCACCACCATCTGGTTCGTGCTGGCGGCCCTCTTGTCCGGCGGCGGGCTGGTCACCGCCCTAGCCTGGTTTAGCCAGGACGAATCCGAAGTCACGCTGCGCCTGGGCCGGACCCTGGCCGTGCTCCTGGCCTGTTTTCTCATCTTTGAGTGGTTGTATTTTTCGGCCGGCTACCGGGGCGGACGCCCGGACATCGCTGCGGCTCTGACCGCCATGCTGACCGGGCAAGCGGCCTGGAGCTTCTGGCTTCTCCATATTGGTCTGGGACTTTTCCTGCCCTTGGCCCTGCTGCTTGTCGGTCGCAATTCACCCGCCGCCGTGGCCTGGGCTGGCCTGTGCATCGTGGCCGGCTTCCTGGCCTACCGCTACGCCTTCGTGGTGGCTCCCCAGTCCGTGCCCATGCTGCCGGGGCTGGATAAGGCCTGGCAGGACCCGCGCCTGACGTTGACCTACACACCGACTCTTGGCGAATGGCTGCTGACGCTGTGGGTCTTTTCCCTGGGTTTGGCCGGCTTCGTTGTCGGTCCGCGTTTGTTCCCACGGCTTTTTTCCCGGCCGGCCTGGCTTCAACCCTTGGCCCGATGAGGTGACGCCATGGATCGCAGATGTTTTATCAAGACTTCAGCCTTGCTTGGCGGCACCTTGGCCGTCTCGGGCTGGCTGCGCCCGGACTCTTTGGCCGACGCCTCGGCCTCCACTTCTCCATACACCGGCAACATGCCAGAAAATATGATTTTCTCAGCCTGCCAGCAGTGCAACACCCAGTGCGGCATCAAGGTGAAGATTAAAGATGGTCAGGTGGCCAAGATTGACGGAAACCCATTTAGCCCCTGGACCATGACGCCGCAGCTGCCCTACGCCACGGCCATGGCCGAGGCGGCCAGCTTCGACGCCTCCCTGTGCCCCAAGGGCTATGCCGGCATCCAGACGCTCTACGACCCTTACCGCATCGTTAAGGTGCTCAAGCGGGCCGGCAAACGCGGTGAGAACAGGTGGAAGAGCATCCCCTTTGAACAGGCCGTGGCCGAAGTCGTGGCCGGCGGCGACCTGTTTGGCGAAGGGCATGTCGATGGATTAAACGCCATCATCGCCTGCCGCGATCCCAAGATTGCCGAGGCCTTGCAAAAGGACACGGCCGATGTCCTGGCCAAGAAGCTCACTTTGGAAGATTTTAAGACCAAACAGGCCGCCAATCTCAAATACTTGATCGACCCGGACCACCCGGACCTGGGACTTAAAAACAACCAGTTCTGCCTCAACTGGGGCCGGCTCAAGGGCGGGCGCAGCGAACTGATCCGGCGCTTTACCGATTTCTCCTGCGGCTCTTACAATTACCACGGCCACACCACGGTCTGCCAGGGTTCGCTCTATTTCTCGGGCAAGGCCATGTCGGATCAGTTCGTGGAAGGAAAATTCACCGACGGGTCCAAGTTCTACTGGCAGGGCGACACCGGCAATGCCGAATTCCTGCTGTTTGTGGGAGCCAGCCCCTTCGAGGCCAACTACGGACCGCCGCTTCGGGCCGGCAAGATCACGCGGCTCCAGCACGAGGGCGTCAAAGTCGCCGTAGTGGACCCGCGCTGCTCCAAGGCTGCCTCCCGGGCCTGGAAATGGCTGCCCAACAAACCCGACGGCGTCGGTGCGTTGGCCCAGGCGATGATCCGCTGGATCATTGAGAACAAGCGCTTTGACGAACGCTACCTCAAAAACGCCAACAAGGCTGCGGCCAAGGCCGACAACGAGCCGACCTGGAGCCAGGCTTGCTGGCTGGTGAAGCTCGACGCCAACGGCAAACCCGGCCCGTATCTGCGCGGCTCAGACCTGGGTGGGACGCCGGAAAAGCGCCCGAAAAAGGACGGCAAGGGCGATTGGGACTTCGATCCCTTTGTCTGCCTGGACGATGCCGGCAACCCGGTTCTGTTTGATCCCAATGACGACAAGAGCGTGGCCGAGGGACAGCTCTTGTGGAGCGGCGAGCCCAGCGGTGTCCCGGCCAAGACAGTCCTGCAGATCTACTGGGAGGAAGCGAGCGCCAAACCCCTGGCCGAGTGGTGCAAGCTGGCCGGCCTGTCCGAAGTCGACGTCGTGGAAGTGGCCAGGGAGTTTACCTCCCACGGCAAGCGGGCCGTGGCCGACCTGCACCGGGGCGTGTCCCAGCACACCAACGGCTTTTACAACGTGGTAGCCTGGTATACGGTCAACACGCTGATCGGCAACCACGACTGGATGGGCGGCCTGTCCAAGGCCACCAACTTCAACTACGACGGTGCCGCGCCGGGCAAACCCTACGACTGTACGGCACATCCGGCCAAGCTCAAGGGCTGGGGAGTGTCAATCATCCGCCATCAGACGGCCTACGACAAATCCACGCTCTTTTCCGGCTATCCGGCCAAGCGCGTCTGGTATCCGTTTTGCTCCGACATCTACCAGGAGGTCATCCCCTCGGCCGGGGACGGCTATCCCTATCCGCTCAAGTGCCTCATGCTCTACATGGGCACCCCGGTCTATTCCCTGCCGGCCGGGCACGAGATCGCCAAAATCCTGGCCGATCCGAAAAAGATTCCGCTGTTCATCACCTCCGATATTACGGTTGGCGAGACGAGCATCTTCGCGGACTACGTCTTTCCCGACGTGACCTATCTGGAGCGCTGGGAATTCGTAGGATCGCACCCGTCCATGACGCCCAAGGTGGGGGCCATCCGTCAGCCGGCGGCCGCGCCCCTGACTGACTCCTGCACGGTCTATGGCCAGCAGATGCCCATCTGCCTGGAGTCCATGCTGCTGGGGCTGGCCGAAAAGATGGGACTGGCTGGCTTTGGCGAAAATGCCTTCGGTCCGGGCCGACACCTCAAGCGTATGGACGACCTGTACCTGCCCATGTGCGCCAACATGGCTTACGGCGACAAGGCCGACGGCTCGGAGAAAATCCCGGCTGCCGACAAGACCGAGATGGACATCTTCCTGGCCGCGCGCAAGCATTTGCCGGCCACGGTGTTCGACGCCAAGCGCTGGGAAGCGCTGGTGGGGCCGGAGTTGTGGCCGTCGGTAGTGGCCATGCTCAACCGGGGCGGGCGGTTCCAGGCTTATGACAAGGCCTACAAGGATGGGCAGCTCGTTAATAAGTACGGCAAAATGGTGGGTCTGTACTTCGAGAACATGGTCAAGGCCAAGGACTCCATGACCGGCAAGGCCTACCTCCCCTACGGCGGCTATCTGCCCTCGCCCCTGGACTGCACGGACAAGCCCCTCGACGACGCGGCCGCCGGCTATGACCTGACCATGATCACCTACAAGGCCGTGACCCAGACCAAAAGCCGCACCTCGGGCGACTACTGGCTCCAGGCCCCGTATCCGGAAAACTTCGTGGAGCTGGCGGCAGCCGACGCGGCCCGCCTGGGCTTCAAGGCCGGCGATGCGGTCAAGATCGTTTCGGCCTCCAACACCGAAGGGGTGTGGGATCTGGGACCGTTCGGCAAAAAGTTCATGATCGGCAAGGTCCGCATCCTGGAAGGGCTGCGTCCGGGTGTCACCGCCTTCTCCCTGGGGCACGGACACTGGGCCTACGGCGCTGGGCAGTGGCAAATTGACGGCCAGGCCATTACGCCCGACCCGCGCCGGGCCACGGGCGTGCACGGCAATGCGGCCATGCGGGTGGACCCAGTGCTCAAGAACACCTGTCTTGTGGACAAAGTGGGCGGCTCGGCAGTGTTTTACCAAACCCAGGTGAAACTGGTGAAGGTGTAGCGGCAGCGCGGCGCATACGGGCTGCCCTGGTAGTGCGTTCGGGCAGCCCGTTTTGATGTTGCCGCGTCAGTCCAGGCATCGTTATGCCAACCGAACAAAGCCACTCGCTTAAAGGAGTATCGCGTGAAAATACTTCTCGCCTACGACAACTCCGATTATGCCGAAGTTGCCATGGAGCGTGCGGCTAGGCTGGCCCAAACGCTCGACGCGCAATTATTTGTCATCTCTGTGATCCCGGAACTCAGTTGCTCGGCGGCTGGATTTCCGGAAGGCTACTGCGAGACGGTAAACAACGCATTCGCCAAAGAATGCAAAGAGCTGTTGGACAAGGCTTGCGCGTTACTGGCCGACAAGGGGATACGCGCCCAGTCGATACTGGAATTTGGGCATCCTGCGGGCAAAATCCTGGAAGCCGCCGAGACACTTGACGCGGACCTGATCGTTCTTGGCTCCAGAGGAACACATGGCATTGAGCGGTTTCTCCTCGGCAGCGTCTCCAGCAAAGTTGCGGCCCACGCCAAATGCGATGTTCTGATAGCCCGTAAACGCTGACAGTATTTCCGTCTCACCCCTCCACCTGGCTGCCCCGAAGTCCTCCCCGGGGCAGCCATTTTTGGGGTAGACATGATGAATGCGTCGGGGATGGAGTCTGTATCGGCGTTGTGCCCAACCTCCAACTGATGCGAGGCTTGACGCATCAGTTTTCGGTGCCCACGGCACTCCACCGGGAACATCCTCCCGGTTTGACGACAAAATCCGTGATGCTTCCCCGGGCATCCAACTCCAACTGGCAACAATCCTCGATCATGCGTCGCATTTGCAGCCTCGCCCGCAAAACGCGGGACTTGACCGCAGCCAGGGAGATACCCAGCCGGCTGGCCACCTCCCGTTGTCGCATCCCCTCGTAATCGGCCATAACCAATGGTGCTCGCATCTTCTCCGGCAAGGCTTCGATCATCGGCTTCAGGCAAGCTCCCATTTCTTTGGGGGAACCCACACTCGGGTCAGGGCTTGCAGAGGCCAGCGACGGCGGGAGTTCGACCGTGGGACGCTTGCCGCGATAATGGTCGGCAATAGTTGTTCGGGCAACCGCGAAAAGCCAGCCTCGCGGTTGCGTAACATGGCTTTGTGCCAAATGAGATAAGGTCTTTAAGAATACGTCTTGCAGGATATCGTCCACGGCAGCCTGACAAAGCACCCGCCGGGTGATGAAAGCCCTGAGTTCATCCCGATGCGCAATCCACATGATTTCCAGCTCTTCCTGCATGACAACCGTCCCTAAGCCTTGACGGCCTCGATGCTCGCCGAGGCAAGGCTATTCTCCAAGTTAAGTCCCGGAAGCCACGCCGCAAGCAGTGCTTTGGTTTCCGGCCGTGGACGGATGGAAACTTGCCTGAATCCGGCTTCTCGCATCATCGCTTCGAGCACAACAATTCGCTCGGCTCCGGCCACACAGGCCGCATGCAGCTTGATGTCCCGACGCACCGTTTCGGGGAGTTCCTCCGTCGCCACGATATCCGATATGGCCAGTCGCCCGCCGGGCTTGAGTACCCGATACGCCTCCCGGAATACCTGGGCCTTGTCCGTGCTCAGGTTCACCACGCAGTTGGAAAGCACGACATCGGCGATGCCGTCGGGGACCGGAAGATATTCGATCTCGCCAAGGCGAAACGACACGTTGCCGCATTGTGCAGTTACCGCATTTCTTCTCGCTTTTTCAACCATCTCCGGCGTCATGTCCACACCGATGACGCGCCCGGTTTCCCCCACCTGTCTGGCCGCAAGAAAACAGTCGAAACCACCGCCGCTGCCCAGGTCCACGACAACCTCGCCCGGGCGTAATGCGGCTATGGCTTGCGGATTGCCGCAGCCGAGGCCCATGTTCGCCCCTTCCGGGACACTTTGCACTTCCGCCGTGGCATACCCGGCCATCCGAGCCAAATCCTCCGATGAAGTGGCGCTGTTTGGGCCACCGCATCCGCTCCCGCAGCCACAGCCGGACTTCCCGGACAAGGCTGTCTCGGCGTATTTTGTACGGATTGATTCTCTGATCTCGACATCGCAATGCTCTTTCATCTGAGTTCTCCTGTACCCACAAAATGTGCGGCTTTTGGAGGAAGACGGAATCCGAGAAAAAAGGATGCAGAACTTTCCTTCCTTTCGGAAGACACACCAACACTCAATATCCCTACAGAAAAGTATGGAATTGCAGTGGTTTGTAAGATTTGTAGACACACTCTGTGTATGGAAAATGAGCATACAACTAAATAACTGCATGATTATCTTACACAATCGAGATGCGTCGATGCCACAGTGCTGTAATTATGGACAAATTTGTTGGAACAAAAAATGCTTAAGGGGAGGCAAATCTCCGAGTTGGTCAGGGGGGGCAGGCGTTCGGAATGAGCCAATCCTCGAAGAATATTTTCCAATGAGGCTTATTACTCTATTGTGAATATTTCGGAGGCAAAAGAATGCATTGGCGGACGTATCGCGGCTACAAGCATCCTGACAAAACAATTCACAAGCCATCGGTCTCGCAAAAATCTCTGGGATTAGTCGGTTTTCAAAAGCAATATTTAAAGGAGAATGCCCCTTGGACGCATTTTTTTTCTTTGCAATTTCTGCCTCAATGGTATTGACGTACCTAGGGCACAGAAAGCAAGCCATTTATATTCTTGTCGCACTCCTCCCTGTCGTTATCATGTGGTATGTTTACAACATCAATTTCTATTTAAATATATCCCTCTAAGGACTATGAGATGAAAATTTCGAAGTTTATAGTTTTTTGTAACCTTGTCTGGATTACTGTGATAATGTGTGTCTTACTAGGATCGCTTTATATCCAATTCTTTATTGGCGAACAGCCGTGCCGTTTGTGTACTTGGCAAAGAATGGCCATGTTTATTATCGTTACATTGCTGCTCATGAACATAAAGTTTGGCCAAAGAGCAAGCCACTATGGGCTAATTATAATTTTTTCTCTGTTTGGAGCTTCTGTTTCTGTTCGGCAAATTCTTTCCTATATAATGCCTGGAAACCCAGGATTCGGCCCTGTTGTGTTTGGAGTCCACACGTATACTTGGGCATTCCTTGTGTTTATGAGCTGTATCCTAGCTTCAAGCTTGACGCTTGTTATGGGTGCTCAAAAAAATCATGAGGAAACAATAGTTTTATCTCGATACAAAAAAGGATTTTTTGGTCTAGCTGTGGGGGCATGTCTTTGTTTTTCGGTAGCTACATTGTTCCAATGCGGATTGAACGTGTGTCCAGCTGCTACCGAATTTAATGTTACTGCGCAAAAAGTGTTGAGTGCAGAAGAAGCCTGCTGCCCAGCCGATAAAAATAAATAACCTTGCAACAACGGAACGACTAACACGGAGTACATTGTGACTATTAAGCGCCATATTGTTTTGGCTATATTTTTTTTGCTTGGTCTAAGCAGTCTCGCATTAGCAGACGTTCAAAATTGCGATACGGAAACAATGAAGTCTGTCATTTCCGAGAATGCTAACAATAAAAACTTCGTAGTAATTGACGTAAGTCCAACAGTGTCTTACGAAAGCAGTCATCTTGAAGGAGCCATTTCATTGCCGGCAGAAAGCCAAAACTTTGAAGAAAACATACAAAAGCTCGACAAAAACAAAAGTTATCTCGTGTATTGCCATAAAATGAAATGGACTCCAAAGGCCATCGAGGTCATGAAAAGAAATGGTTTTGAAAACCTCTTTGCTTCGGCAGAAGGGAAAGAGGGTTGGATGAAGGCTGGCAATAGTGTAGTCACTCAGACAGCGAATCAATTAGATACAAAGTCAATGAAGAAATTCATTGCGGAAAACAAAGCAAATGATAACTTTGTCATTCTCGATGTAAGCCCCGCGCCGGCTTTTGCGCAACGCCACATCGACGGGGCAATAAACATGCCTGCAAATCATCCTGATTTTGAAAAGAACATCCAGATGATGGATAAGAGTAAGACCTACTTGGTCTATTGTTTTGCAGGACGGTGGACTCCACAAGCAATAACTTTTATGAAGAGTAATGGCTTTAAAAACGTGATCGCCTCATCAGAAGGTCTTTCTGGGTGGGAACAAGCCGGCAATAATGTTGTCTTAGGTGATGCCAAATAAGATATTCGGCCTGTATGGGATCAAAGGCGTACACTTTGCAAAAAATCAGCCCTGGGGCCAGCGAGAGGAGCTAACACCTCTTCCGCTGGTCTCAAACATACAGTATGCCGTTGACCCCGGGCATTGGTCAGCGTACATACTTAAACAGGGCCAAGGAGTTTTTAAATGAAAAAATACCTATTGCTTTTAACTGTACTAATTTTTCTTTTTAGCACGTCATACTCTGTTAGCGCCGAATCACTCCCTGATGGATTTGGCGATCTAAAGTTTGGAAATCCAGTTCCGGAAGAATTGCTCGGCAAAGATAAAGCAAAAATAGCCAATCACGACAAGAACTACTCGATACGAACAGACCGTCGTGACAATTTTTTTGGAATAGATGTAAAATGGATTGATTATTCTTTTGTAAATGACGTATTTTATGAGGCTAGTTTTGAAACGGATGCAATGAGCATAGACCAGTATAAGAATTTAGTCGCTCAAGTCTCAGCGCGATACGGACCGCCTCTTTTGTCCGGAAGTCTTGTCCAGGGTGAAATCATCGATCTCTGGCAACATGACGGAAAAAGCTTACGGTTTCACACCGCGAGTGTTTCAAACAATATGACAATCGTTGTCGAAATTAGCCAAATAACTAATGACATGAAGTGCTCATGTATCCAGCCATGATTGGCGGCCAGTAAAAATATCCTGCCATCATAAAAGATCGTTTCTATTCCATCATATTTTTAAATAAAATGTTTAATTTCAAGGCTTATGGCTTGGTATTTTTTCAGCTAGCAGTTGTATCTTTTCAAGTATAGTTCTTGTCCGTGAGTTTCACAACGATTCCTCCTGAAGTAGAATGGCAGAGATAACTCTCGTAAACGCCATGCACAGCCTTCGCGTTTAAATCTAGACTTTCAGTTCGCTTGAAAACGCACCAGCCAAATCTGGTGGGTGGATCATTCTCGCTGTTAGCGCGAGCTGATTTGCGTTGAAAGTATACACAGATCAATTTTGAGCTGTCATAATGGTCACTATCTATACAGTTCAGCGAACATCACCGTGGCTCATTCTCCCGCAATAGACTGCATTCCTGGACTTAAACTGCTATGGCACGGATGCTGCTAAATTTGTGCAGGCTCTGGGCGCTCGCCTCTCCACAACCAAGCGACTCCGGTTGCGGCCGGATATCCAAAGGAAGGTTTTATCATGCGCGTTAAGACGTTTCATATTGCACTGACTGCTTTGGCTGTTCTGGCTATGACTTCTTCCCTGGCCCTGGCTCGCCCCGGCGGCGGACCTGGCGCGGGGCAGGGCGGCTGCTCCAACATGGGGGGCGGCATGTCTCAGCTAACCCCTGAAAAGCAGGCAACCTTTCAAAAGCTTCGTGACGCATTTGTTGCCAAGACAGCGCAACTGCGGGCCGAGCTTGGCGTGAAAATGGCGGAACTCAACGCTTTGTCTGTGCCCCAAAATCCCGATCAGGCGAAGATAGACGCCCTGTCCAAGCAGATCGGCGATTTGCAGGGCAAGCTGTTGTCCGAGCGAACTCAGTTTCGTATCCAGGTGACAAAGGATGTCGGCCCTGGGATGGGAAGGGGAATGCGCAGCGGCATGGGCGGTGGTATGGGAAGCGGCATGGGAAGCGGCATGGGTAGCGGCATGATGGCAGGCTACCAGGGCGGTGGCCGTCAGTAGCCACACAAAGACACTCCCTGAGCCGGCGGTCCCTGCTGCCGGCTCAGGGTCAATCAAATACCCATCCAGCTATGTGTGCGACCTACAGAATCTTTTTCATGGGCGGTTGGCAAACGCTTGGGGTGATCCTTGTTGGGCTTGCAGCCGCCGTGATCCTGGTCCGAATGTTTCATCCTCCCAAGCGGTTTGATTTTCGCCGTGGAGCTGCCGCCGACCGAGACGACGCGTTACGCATCCTGCGCCTGCGCCTCGCCGAAGGTGCAATAACCCCTGATGAATTCGAGCGACTGCGAAGAGCCGTTGATCCCCTGGAAAGCGACGGGAACAGATAGGCCGTTGGGCTAATCGTTCGTTAAGGGCATGGGCGATCCCTCCCAGACACACCTCCCTCATCCGCCTCCATTTTGCTGGCCCCCAACCGATCATCCCACCCCTTGCCCTAGTGAAGACTTCTCTCCCCCGACATTCTCAAGGAAACCAGGGAGGACGAGGCGGAAAGCCCAAGATATCGGAGATTGGCTTCCGTCCTAAGGCCTGCTTACGGCCAGGGTGCCGCCCCACTCATTGCGCGGCGATGCCCACGCCCCGGTAGCCCAAACGATGGGGAATCCCTGGGTGGTAAAAAGCCTCCTCCCACCACGCTCGTCAAACTCTGACAAAGGGTCTTTAATGCTGCACACTGGGAGGAATTGGTTCTAGCCGGATTCCTGTCGCTTCGTTACCCACCTGCCCTGCAGCAGTCGGTGCTCTTCCCCGTTATACACTCTTTCGCAGCGAGTGAATCCAGGCAGGCGGGAGGCGAGGCAACTGCCCCGCCCATGAGTTCCCGGCGCATCAGATCCATGAAGGCGGCCAGCGGCGGGGAGAGCCATTTGTCCTTGTGGTGCAGCATGAGCACCGCCGTCTCCAGGATCGGCCCGGCCCAGGGCAGCAGGGCCAGGCGACCGGCGGTCAGGTCGTCCCGCACGGCCAGGGCCGGCAGGATGCTCACCCCCAGCCCGCCGGCCAGACAGCCCCGCAGGGCTGCGGCGCTGGAAAATTCCAGGCTGGCCGCCGGGCGCACCCCGGCTTCGGCCAGCATGTGTTCAAATGATTTGCGCGTGGCGCAATCCGCCGTGGAGAGTGCCAACGTTTCGCCGGCCAGATCTTCCACATTGCAGGGGCCGCCGTGCGCCAGCCGATGCCCAGGCCCGGCCACCAGCACCAGGGGTTCCACGCCCAGGGCCTCCACCACCAGATCCCCGGCCCGGACACTGTCGGCCATAAGGAAGGCCAAGTCCGTCACGCCTTGGCGCAGATCCTTCTCCAGCCCGTCCAAGGTGCATGAGATAAAGCGCAGCTGCAGATGCGGAAACTGTTCCCGATACCCGCGAATCAGCCCGCCCATGCGCCAGGCGCAGAGCGACTCCGGCACCCGGATGCTCAACGCCCCGCGCGCCTCAGAGGCCCCGGCCACCCAGGCCCGAGCCTCGTCTTCCAGGTCCAGCAGCTTGATCGCGAATTGCTGCAGCCGCTCCCCTGCCTCGGTGAGGGCTACGCGCCGGCCCAGGCGGTCAAACAGGCGGACCTGCAATTCCTCCTCCAGGGCGGCGATGCGTGCCGAGACCGTGGACTGCGCCGCGTGCACCTCCTGCCCTGCCCGGTGAAAGCTCAAATGCCGCGCCACGGCCACGAAGGTTCGCACATCACGCAGTTCCATCCGGCCTCCCGTATGCGAGCAGTGTGTTCGGAAATTTCGATCGACCCTTTCGGATATATTCGTTGGAACCGATCGTCGGGCTGGTCTAAACAAAAAAACAGATCAATTCAACTCGCCGGACGGGCCGGAACCAACCCGCCCGGCACAAGCACGGAGCATGGACATGGAAAGACAAGACGTTGAACTGCGAGCTGAAGCTTTGTTTTGCAGCGGGCTGAACTGTGCGGAATCGGTGCTGGCGGCGGTGCTGGCCGGTCAGGGACTCGAGCCAGAAGGTGTCACGCGTTTGGGGACGGCCTTTGGCGCGGGCGTTGGCCGCAGCAAGGCCGAGGTGTGCGGCGCGCTCTCGGGTGGACTCATCGCCCTGGGCTATCTGCAGGGCCGCAGCAACGGGGACGAACGCTGGGACAACGTGGCCGCCCTGGCCGCCGGGGTGCGTCGTCGGTTTGAAGCCGAATTCGGCTGCACGACCTGCGCCGCCGTGCTGGCGACTCTCGGCACTCAGGAAGACATGGACAAGTGCATCCAGCTTTCAGCCAAAACTGCCGGCTATTTCCACGATGCCCTGCGCAATCCCCAGGCGGTGGAGACTGCGGCTCCCTGCGGCTGTTCAGGACGGCAAAGCACGCCCGCCAGCACCGGTGGATGCTGCTGTGGGTAAGGGTTCGCATATTACGATGTTCTATCCGGCCTCCCGTATGTGAGCAGTGCGTTCGAAAGTCTCGATCAACACTTCAGGCATATTCGCTAAAACAGATCAATTCAATTCGCCGGACGGGCCGAAATCAACCCGTCCGGCACAAGCAAGAAGCATGCACATGGAAAGACAGGACATTGAACAGCAAGCCGAGGACTTGTTTTGCAGCGGGCTGAACTGTGTGGAATCGGTGCTCGGGGTGGTGCTTGCCGGCCAGGGACTGGAACGAAGGTGTCACGCGGTTGGGCACGGCCTTTGGCGCGGACGTTGGCCGCAGCAAGACATAGTTGTGCGGCGCGCTCTCGGGTGGACTCATCGCCCTGGGTGAACACGGGGCTTACGCAGGAAACCAGCCGCCTCATGAAATCGGTCAACTTGTGATTGGCATTTCGTGACTTGCGGCGTAGCGCCAGAGAGGCTCTGGCCCGTTCCCGGCGCTGCACCGGCCAATCCACTCCCAAAATCGGCAATATGACCTAGAATCCACTCAACTTCACAAAACTTGTAGCGGAATGGCCAGGGACAGCGCAAAAGATGCGAATACCCTCGGCCAACACCTCTTTTACGCCAGGAAAACGACTTCCTGGGATGTTCATGAAATATCCGGGCTAGGACTTACCGGTTTTTTCGGCACAAAGATTCCTGCAAGTCCGGCTCCAGGAAAACCGGTGCCGCCTCACGGAGTGTTGCATAAAGGGTTGACCGAATTTTGAAACAGAATTAGACTTTTGATACGTTTTTGAAACGCAAAAAACCAGGACAGATGGCTCTAGTGCAAAAACGACCGTTTTTGAGGCAACGCCGTCAGGACTCCACGCCCAGGCTCTCGCCATTGAGGTGAAGAAGTGAACAAATATATACGCTCTGCGACAAGAAGCATTAACACGTCACTCCCCGTTGAAATATCTGATGTGCAATTTGAAAAAATATTAATATCTGGCGAAAGTGATGACAAATGGGCTTGTCATGTAAAGATTTTCCTTCAAGAATCCCCCGTGGAGCTTATTCACAACCTCGTCTTATCTGGGGCAACTGACTTCAGGACTCTTGAAAGCCTTTATCTTCACTATGCAAGTTCTTCACACGCGAGGAGTTGGGTTCATGAAATGGCAAAATAGTTCCATAAATTCCTGGAAAGACTTATTGCTCTCTGCGATTCCAGCATTAAACGAATTGCCCAAAGAACTAGAATGGGAGTTAGGTGGCGGAACAGCGTTGATGTTGTCGATTAATCACAGACTAAGCAAAGATGTTGATATTTTTTTTGAAAATGCAAGAGCACTCAAGCTTCTAGCTCCCAGCACAAACGAACGAACCAGGCGTATTTGCGATGAGTGGCAACAGCCAGGTCATTATATTAAATTAGTAAAATACGACAAAGGCGAAATTGATTTTTTAGTAAGCAGAACATTCGAAGACAGCCCAGTAAAATTATATAATTTCTCACACAACGGCATTGTGCAAGTTATAAGAATTGAAACACCAAAGGAAATTTTGTCTAAAAAAATTTTCCATCGCGCCTCTCAATTTACTATTAGAGATATATTTGATGTTGCAGCTGTTGTAGAGAAAGATAAATTAGTCTTGAATCGCCTGAGCCCTGACGTCATTGAAAAACTGCCCCTGGCAATTGATAGAATTAAAACATTACGAAATGAATATAAAATTGACATTGAAAAGTATGTCATGCCGATTGAAGTCTCAAATAATGTGTTAAGCGAAGCTCCGGACATAGCTATTGAAAAGTTGTCAAAAGAACTCGAAAGAGCGGAGAAAGAGGAGAGGAAACTGAACAATGACTTTGGACTTTAGAATCGACAATCCCCTTTTTCCTGAGAAGAACTAACGTGCTTAAAATGTATAGAGCAGAGTAAATGATACTTGGATACGCAAGAATTAGCACTGACAAACAAGATCTTAGTTCCCAGATAGTACGTTTAAAACAAGCTGGGGCCAAGCGTATCTACCAGGATGTCATGAGTGGAAAACGCTTCGACCGACCGGGATTAACCGAAATGATGGAGTTTGCGCGAGAGGGGGATACCCTCTGTGTGGTACGCCTTGATCGCTTGGGGCGCTCCATGCGGGAACTCCTGGAGATAATGGACCGCCTTAAGGCCCTCAAGGTGGGTTTCAAATCCCTGGAGGAACAGCTCGACACTACTTCGGCAGCTGGTTCCTTGGTCTTTCATGTTTTTGCCGCATTGGCCGACTTTGAGCGCGGCCTTATAGCCGAGCGAACTCGTGATGGCTTGGCCGTGGCCAGAGCCAATGGTAATATGCCTGGTAGGCCCAAGATCGACGACGCCAAGATCAAACTTGCTCAACGCCTCCTGGCTGAAGGCCATTCCAAAGCCGCAGCGGCCCGGGCCGCAGGCATCAGCCGAGCCACCTTCCTTCGTCGTCTTGCGCAACTATAGAATCCCACGGTCAAAACGGCCGGAGCTTGGGGTTCTCCAGTTTCTGCGGATATGGGGCCTCTTCTTGTGTAAAACTGTTGATTGGGAGTTGGGCTATCGAGTATTTGAACGTATTCCGTCACCAACGAAATACATAGGTGAGCAACGGGAAGTTACAGGTCAGTTAGGATATTTTGCGATGTTGAGCGATTCAACCAATGACGGCTTGAGACTGCCAACGTTTCGAATCATTGTTGATAGCGTTAGGATTCATGACATTCAACGTGTTGAGTTTACGGCAGAGGAATATCGTGACTCGTGTCACCACTCGATGGAATGATAAAAGTCTTGACAAATTGGAGGTGTAAGGTCCTTTACTTTTCGTTATCTCAAAATTTTGTTTTTCTCGTTACAAGGAGAGCAGGATAGGAAAATATTAATTTTTTTAAAATGCGACGATGACATGGCAAGGCGCTATCATTAGTTAATGTTGACCAACAGCAACACCTTTACGCACTCGTCATGTTTTATTGATTGAATTCATCCACCCTCATGACACGTTGATCCGGAGAGGACAAAAATAATTTCCAACTTGATCTTTTCTAGAAAATAATGTAAAGTGTTTTAAATTTGAAACTGTAGTCTAGAGAAAATATTGCAAGGCAGGCATTGCATTGAATCGGTTGAATTTATGAATACTGTGCTTGACGACATATATTCCAAGCTTGATTTTTGCAGCGGCGCATTAAGAGATGCCGCTCTTTTTCCTGTTTTTGGAGAGAACGATCAAGATTGGCTTGAAAAAGGAGAATGGTTGGCAGCCGGGAAACGAGCTGGAGCAGAAAAAATTTTTTTTGTCAACAATAACCCTGTTGTCGTTTTTGCAACTAGCGAAGATAATACTGACGCAAAGGCAAAATTATTTAATAGTGTTTGGTGCCTTGGAAGGCCAAGGCTGCTATTTTTAAGCACTCCAACTGAACTTTCTATATATGATCTTGCTAAGCCACCAGTAAACATGAGCTCTTCCAAGAGAACGACAAGATTAAAATCTCTCGAAACTATAAAGTTAGCCAGTGAAGTACTATCGAGGCTTTCTCAATTCAACAGAGAGCAAATAGAATCTGGTAAAACATTTGCAGATAAACGCTTTGGCAATATTAGCGGGAGAGCTGATCGCTCGCTTATTCGTGATCTAAAGACGGTCAGGCGTGAACTTATCGACGCCGGCCTGTCCGGAAATAAGGTTAGATTTGCCCATGCACTAATTGGCCGGTCAATCTTTATAAGATATCTTGAAGATCGAGGGGTATTAACTAGAAAGTATTTTGAAAATATCGCTCAACGCAATACCGAATGGGTTGAATTACTTACCCTTCCAAATGATAACGATGGAGGAGTATATTCTGGCAAAGACGTACTTTATCCAAAGGTATTGAACTCTATCGAGTTTACCTATGCGCTATACGCCCAGCTCTTTATAGATTTTAATGGGGACCTTTTCCCTAATATAGAATTCGAAAAAAAAATTGTAACCCAGCGTCATATAAATCTTATCAGGGATTTGTTGTATGGTGATACTGGGATTCAAAAAAAATTATGCTTTTACTGCTATGATTTTAATGTTGTTCCATTGGATCTAATAAGCTCAATATATGAAGAGTTTTATCATCTCCCATCAGGAAAAACAAACAAAAAAGCTAAAGAGGATGGTGCATTTTACACACCAAATGCTCTCGTGGAGTTTGTTCTTTCTCGTATTTTAACACCTCAAGTTCTAAGTACAAATCCGCGTATAATTGATCCTGCGTGTGGATCTGGTATATTTTTGGTTGAATCCTTCAGGAGAATAGTTCGTTTTCAGTTGGTGACAAAAAGACGACGACTAACTTTTGTTGAGTTGACGACTATTTTAAAAAATCAAATATCCGGCATAGAAATTAATGAGGAAGCCGCACGTATCACCGTATTCAGTTTGTACCTGGCTATGCTCCATTATCTCGATCCGCCTGCTATAATTGACTACATTAACAATAAGAACACTTTGCCGCACTTGATAGCCTCAAGAGAGAATAGAGCAAATGAATATAACACAATTTTTTGGGGCAATGCTTTTGATGAAGAAACAATAAAATCCAATCCAGAATGGATTAATAAATTTGGCCAGGAATGTGCTGACATTGTAGTCGGTAATCCTCCTTGGGGGGCCCCAGGACCTAATGCTGACAAGGCAACTAGGGAGCGGCACAAAACTGTTCTTGAATGGTGCTCTTTCCATAAAAAGCCTATTGGCGATAACGAACCATCTCAGGCTTTTTTATGGAGATCCCTGGATTTATTAAAAACAGGAGGGTTTTGTTCGCTTTTAGTTTCTGTGGGGGTATTATTTAAGCACAGTACAACTACAACAGAGTTTCGGGAGAAATGGTTTTCTGAAGCGAACGTTTCTGAGATCTACAATTTTAGTCATGTCAGACGCTTTTTCTTTCAAAACGTAGTCTCCCCATTTATCTCTATTATTTTCTCAAAGGGTACGCCAAGAAATAAACAAGTTGTTTACTACTCTGCGAAAGAATCTTTATACATCAACAAACTTCAAGCAATATCGTTTTCCAATTATGATATAAATTTAATCGATTACAGTGACTCGACGTTCCATTGGACATGGAAAACTTTTTGGTTTGGTAGAGTTAACGATTTTAGACTTATCAAGTACTTAAAGCATGCCCAGCCTCTGGTGAATCTAGTTGACAGAAAGCGCTCTGGCCAAGGATTCAAGGAGGCAAGTAAGGCCTATGGTGTTGAGAAACTAACAAAATTTAATAAGATGCTAACGGTACAAAGTTTTTCGCGCTATGATCCTTTAAGATTTGAAGATCTCCCCCCCAAAGTCGAGCGGTTTGGTGTGCTAGATATTTATGAAGGAGCAAGGCTTCTTGTAAAACGAGGAATAGATGAATCAGATTCGACTGCAAAAGGGAAAATTGTTGCACGTTACGAAGATAGAGTTTTTTGCTTCAAAAATTCTGTTTATGGTCTAAAACTCAAAGACACGAATCATGAGGCTTACAAATTAGTCCTTGGCATACTCTTGTCATCACTTTCTAGATATTTTCTATTCCATACCTCTTCGAATTGGGGAGTGTGGCATCACGAGATTTATCTAGATGAGCTTTTGCAACTCCCAATAGTATATGATCTCTCTAGTGCTACATCGAAAAGCATCGTCAAAATTGTAAGCAAACTTTTAAGTTTGCCTGGAAACAATTTGGAACAAGCTTTAGAAAGATCGAGTGATTATAGTATAATCAAAAAACTTGAACATGAGTTAGACATGGCTGTCTATAAACTCTACGAACTTGACCAGGCGCGTATTGATTTAATTGATGATTTTTGCAATATAACGCTGCCATTTTTGTACAGCCCGCTCAATAAAGACGGCCAGATGTTAGTTACTTCTCAGAAATTCTCAAAATTTATAGAGGATTATATTTCAATATTTTGTAAAAGATGGAAAGTATATCTAGAAAAAAATGAAGAGATGCGCGCTGAAGTGCATGTAGAAGATCTTGGGTCCATGATAGGCGTTGAATTCTTTCCATCCGATTCAAGTGATCCGTGGGATCTTATACCTCAGAAAGACACTTGGGCTTATTTGTTGACTCAGATTAAAAACAACTCTTTTCGCAATGCCGGGGCAACTAATGTTTTTTTTGAAAATATTGTCCATAGTGTTTCACGAAATTCTATCATAGTTATCAAAAAAAATTCACTAAGATTTTGGACAAAAAGTATGGCTCGAGAAGATGCAGAAACAACCTTATGCAAGCTCATGTCTATACTTTCACAATAGGTGGGTTCTGTGGCCAGAAAACTTTTTTCATCTTTTTACGATATATGGTCTCGTCATGAAGCTGTCTATTCAAATTTATTCAAAGAAGCATTAATTTTATTGGCCAAAAAAGATCGTTTAAATGGTGACGAAGATGCCCTTTGCGAACTGTTGTGTCCTATTCTTAACCGCTTATGTTTTGAAAAAGGCAAGAATGGTGGTTGTGAAGTTCAAGTCCCTTCCTGGGAAAGACCTATTCATCCAGTTTCTAATGGCGAACTTACAGGTGGCAAGATTCGGAAAAGGCCTGACTTTACCTGTACGCTTGTCAATTCATTCGCTCTAACTGAAGAAGATTACGAGATACCATTGCACATAGAATGTAAGCGACTTGGCATGAAAACGAGTTCCTCATGGATATTGAATGAAAATTATGTTAAAAATGGTATCTTTAGATTCGATTCTGGAGTGCACAGGTATGGCAATCGTGCGCCTTCAGGAGTAATGATCGGTTTTATTACTAGTATGGACCAAAATAAAATTGAGTCAGAAGTAAATAAATTTATCTCCAAATTATCAGAGGCCAAGGATACGCTATCTTTTTCTTTTTATGGAGAAAATTTATTTACTTCTATACAAGTATGGAATAGAAAAACTCTAGCCCCTAGGGATTTTAAGCTCATACACTATTGGATAGACATGCGCAAATCTTATGTTAGTTAGTTGTTGCATGTGTAACAAAATCGAGTCGTTGTGCTTGTCGGTATATCAAGTTAAACAAAGCTGATTGTACAATCTATCGTTTGTGCACATTAAAAACCCACTTCTTCCATTATCGCAATGGAATAAGTGGGCTTGCTATAGAGCTTCCTCCGCTAAACCAGACACCCCGCAGTTGCTGACAAGCGGATGAACTCCCCGGATGGGACCCTTTGCGCGAGGCACTTCGTTATAGTCCTCGGACCAGTCCGCCAGTTGACTGAGGACGGTCTGCGCGTCCGGGTGTCATGGACGGGTAATTGCGTATGAGGGGCTTTAGGAACGCCTCAGCCATGCCGTTGCTCTCGGGGCTTCTAACCGGCGTAAATCGGCTGATCAGGCCTTGCCATGCCGCAAACTCAACGGTGTCCTTGGCCGCGAGACAGGAACCGTTGTCCGTGAGCCATTCGACTCGATACGGTGCGTGGCTTGTTCCGAATCGTTTCACGTTGACCACCTCGACCGTGGAAAACTCGTTAGCACTCTGTCTGGACATACTTGCTTGCTCCATTCGCCGGACTACCGCGAACGCTATGCTGACAATCTGACCAAGGAACTGCCACGTATCCCGTGCGTCAAGACCACTGCCGACTACTGGGCCTTCAGCAAAACTGGTCGCGCAATAGCCCATTGGCATCTGCGCTATGAGACGATCGAACGATATCCGCTTGTCATCCAAGGCGGAGGCGTGGGCCTGACTGACGCCGACTACCGGGTGGCAAGATGCGCGATGGCAAAAAGGAAAGGAAACTGACCGCACCACCCTCGTCTACAACCACAAGATCACCCTGACTGGCATTCCCGTGGAAGCCTATGACTACGTGGTCAACGGTAAGACTGCCCTGGACTGGGTGGTGGAGCGGCAATGCGTGAGGACCGACAAGGCCAGCGGCATCGTCAACAACGCCAATGACTGGCTATTGAGACGATGAAGAATCCTCGTTATCCCCTGGAACTTTTTCAGCGTGTAGTACCGTGAGCCTGGAGACTATACGAATCATTAATGGATTGCCGGAATTGAGTATTTAAAGCGAGCAGTAGTCGGGCACAAGGTTTATTTAGTCTGGCAGCTACTCAAGCGTCCAGGGCTGGCTTTGATTCGCTTGTTTGGTCCGGAGGACTCTTGGGATCCTCAGTCCTGCTCAAATTCGAGCCTGTATTTTTTCGTTCTTTCGTGCTTTTTGGCTTGCCCGTGTCCGTCTATGGAGTTATTTTTTTTCGTTTTTAATCGAAAATGAATTAACTCGAAAGGACGAAAAGATGAAAACCATAGTTCTTGCTAGCCAGAAAGGTGGCGCAGGGAAAACCACTCTGGCTGCACATTTGGCTGTCATGGCCGAGCGGGCCGGAGATGGTCCATGCGTCCTGATCGACACTGACCCGCAGGCAAGTCTTGCGGCCTGGTGGAATGGGCGAGAGGCGCAAACGCCCGCATTCGCACCTACGAGCTTGAAAGAGCTCGCGGAAAAGTTGGAGGCCTTGGCCAAGGCCAAATTCAAATATGCCGTCATTGACACGCCTCCGGCCATCACCGATGCGATCCAGACGGTGGTCGCCTTGGCTGACTTTGTGCTGATCCCCACCCGGCCGAGTCCTCACGATCTGCGTGCGGTGGGGAGCACCGTCTCCTTGGCTTCCGGTTCGGGACGTCCGTTCGCCTTCGCCTTGACCCAGGCCAAGGCGAACTCACGTCTGACGGTCCAGGCCATGGCCGCCTTATCCGAGCATGGTGTGGTCGCGCCCTCCGTCATTCATGATCGGGTGGATTTCGCCTCGTCCATGATCGACGGACGATCAGTCATGGAGATCGACCCGCGTGGTCGGTCAGCCTCGGAGATTGCCGAGCTGTGGGAATTCGTGAAAGCTCGAATGAACGGAAACAAGAAAGCACGATAGCAAGAGGATATAGCCATGAGCACGAAGAAAAAGACCGCTGACCTATCCCCTGGGTTGGTTGCCGTCAAAGGCCAAGCTGTGGTTGGTGCCGACGCGCCTGCAAGGCACCTGGAAGCTGAGCCCGCCGAGGCCTCTGTCAAGGCTTCTCCATTAAACTTCAAGGTGGACGCAACATTTCGCCGGAGGTTTCGGCAACGTGCAGCCGAGGCAGATTTGAAGCTCAACGAACTGTTACGCCAGGCCTTGGCTGCATGGGAAGAGAAACACTTAACACGATAACACGAAAAATGATGAGACCGGGCAATGGATACGTTGTGTGTGAGAAGATGGAGCGGTTGCTGGCTCAGGGAAGTACCTTGTGGATAGCTAGAGGTGGTCTAGGCTAGCTAGACCACCCCATTCTCGCAGCAGACAGCGACAGCTACTTTGCCTAGTCGGCAGATGACGATGACTTCGTCCGCCGCTCCCACAGCTTCATATCTTTCATTTTGGCGCGACGCTCCCGGACCAAGGACTTGCAGACCAGAGCCTGTGTCTTTTTATAGCCGTGCTTGGCACGATATTCTTCAGCGCTGAGGTTGTGGGAAGCTAAATGCTTCTTCGTGATGACTTTGAAGGATTTGCCGCATTCCAAGCAAACGATGGAGGCTTCCTTGACGGCTTTTTTGGGATCAAGGACAGGAGCGCCGGCAACTTCGCTATCCTGACACTGGCCATCGCCAGCCATAGCCAGGATACCGTCAGCAACAGATTTGACCATGGACAGGATTTCGTCCTCGGACATGGACCGGGCTCCAGCTTGAGCTTTCACAATATCCAGAGCCGCTGCCACTGCTTCATTTTTATCCACGACATCCCCCTGACGGCCACGTTGGCCGAGATTATGGTTATCATGACGACACATCAACTCATTACGGCACAGCTCGTATGAGATATCTAACTCTGGTATGAACAGGAGCGGTTTCCGATCCACCTGTATACGATCCGGTTTGACTGGATACATATGCAGTACCCGTCAATGAACCGCTGTTGAGTGAGCCTGAAATGCTGCCACCGCTCGTCGATCCGTTAGACCAACCCATATTTGGAGTTTGAGTTTGTCCAAAGTTAGGCAATCCATCAGCCCAAGTAAGAACAGTTTGTGAACCAGTCACAGCCTGATAAGAATAGCCTTGCGGTGCGGCTGAACCGGAAAGACCTGTTGAGTTTAGATTCCCACTGACAGGCGCATTTTGCCCTGGCACGTAGACCGTATGGCTTCTGATCGAATCGGATACCATGGTGCCCACAAGGCTTGGCGTCGTTGTCCCTCGTAAAAATTGATCGCCATAATTCGGCACGTTCGTACCGACGACGGCCCTGAGACGATCATACTGGCTGCCCGAAGGCACGGCTTGGCCGTTGCACTCCAGCCAACGGCTGGCGTCTGCCGGGAGTGACGTAGATGGCCACGGGATGACGGTTCCGACAGGAATGGTTCCCTGGCTGGTTATCGTAATCGGCGTGGGATTAAAGCTCAATCCATCAGCAGCCATAGTGTACCGGCCGCAGCCAACAGAGAGGACCAGGGCCAGTAAGAAGATGATGCGCAGGATTAGGGTCATGCTTTGCCTCCCGTCCTCTTGGCGTCAAACTCAGGCTGGCCGTCGGCATCCGGAAAGGACTCTTTGCATTTCGGAAATCCCGAACATCCCCAGAAATCGTATCCTCCAGTCCCCTCCTTTATGCGGTGGATCAAAGGCTTTTTGCATTTCGGGCACTGGATGCCGCTAGCAGGGGCCTTTTGACGGACTTCCAGACGTTCCCCGGGCTTGCCGCCGTCATTGGCGAATGTCGCTGAGCAATCCGGATAACCCGAGCATCCCCAGAAATCGTAGCCTCGGTCATTCTTGCCCGCTGGCTTGGTGATCCGGCGCAAAGGCTTGCCGCAGGCCGGACACGCATGGGAAGTGAGGGACACGAAGCCTTTCAACTCTCCTTCGAGGCTCGTGTGGAATTGGCGCATGACCTCGACATAGCGAGCTTTCCCGGCCGCTAGGGCATCGAGGCTTTCTTCCATGCCCTGGGTATAGGAATAGTCCAGAAAGCCGAAGTGGCTGCGTAGCGCATCCACCACGATCTCGCCGGCTTCCGTTGGCACTAAGTTGCGTTTTTCAAGGCGCACGTAATCCCTGGCCATGATGTTCTCCAGGATGGCGGCATAGGTGGACGGTCGCCCGATGCCACGCTCTTCCAAGGCTTTGATGAGCGAGGCCTCGGTATAGCGCGCCGGTGGCTTGGTTTTATGAATCGTCACCAATCCGCTGCCCACCGTCAGAAGGCTGCCAACCTGGAGGCGTGGCACAGGGTTTTCTTTTTCCGGCTCGCTTTCCATGGCGTCGTCTTTTTCCAGCACGACCTTCCAGCCCGGCTTGACCAAGGTTCGCCCTTTGGCCTGAAAGACAGGGCCTTGATCCGAAATGACATTGCCGGCCAATTGGACCGTGCGCACGGCATAGGTCGCGTCATCGAGCTGGCTGGCCAGAGTACGTCGGCGGATCAGCGTATAGAGGGCCTTCTCTCCATCGATCGCTCCAGCCTCTTCGACCTCGATGTGGGTGGGGCGGATGGCTTCGTGGGCCTCCTGCGCGCCATCCTTGCTCTTCCACCGCCGGGGCTTGGCAACCACCGGCCAATCCCGGCTGCGGCAATACTCCTGGATAGCGGCCACAGCTTCGTCACTGATGTTTGGCGAATCCGTTCGCATGTAGGTGATATGGCCAGCCTCATAGAGCCGCTGCGCGAGTCCCATGGTTTCCTTCGGGGATATCTTGAGGGCCGCCGAAGCCGCCTGCTGGAGCGTCGATGTGGTGAACGGAGCTGGCGGTGCGGACCGGCTCTCCGTCTCCTCACAGCTCAGGACAGTCACTTTGCGGGTCTCAGTGGCCACCCTCGTGGCCAGTTCCTTGTTCAGCAAGTAGCTTTGGCCTGGTTCCAGCCAATCCTTGACCAACCAGGTGGCCACCCAGCCGAGCGTGATGTTCTCGACATGGTCAAAAACGAGATCGACCCCGTAATGCGTCGTGACCGTAAACGCTCGTATTTCGCGCTCACGATCTACGACTAGGCGCATAGCCGGGCTCTGGACGCGCCCCGCCGACTTTTTGCCGCCCACTGCGCGCGAAAGGGGGCCGGAGACCTTGTAGCCCACCAGCCGATCCAAAACACGACGGCCTTCCTGGGCGGCCACCAGATTCATGTCCAGGCTACGCGGGCTGGCCAGCGCCTTTTTGACCGCCTGTTCGGTAATTTCGGCGTAGGTGACGCGCTTCGGGTCTTTGAGCCGCAATGCTTCGGCCAGGTGCCACGCGATTGCTTCTCCCTCCCGGTCGGGGTCAGTGGCCAGATACACGGCCTGGGCACTTTGAACAGCCTTGGCCAGTTTGGCGATGACGCCTTTCCCCCGTTCGGTTGGGAGATAGCGTGGGCGGTAGGACGTCTCGTTGACGCCGATGCCATCCCGGGGCAGATCGCGCACATGGCCGACGCTGGCCATGACCTGCCATCCTTCACCCAGGAACCCTTGTATTTTTTTTATCTTGCCAGGGGATTCAACAATCAAAAGGTTCATGTACTACCTCACTTTTCATTGCTGGCAACTTCTCGCCGTTTGACGACCATTGGCGAAGCTGCCGGCGACACCATCTGTCGCGGACTCGAAGAGGAAGACGACATCATCGCAGGAGCTTTGCTGCCGAGTCTGGCCAAGACAGCGGCGGCGTAGGCCCGCCCGCGTTCGGGGTTTCGTTCCAAGGGGGTGTGATAGGTGGCCACGGCCTCCCAGGTCAGGCCATAGCGCTTGATGGCCTGGGCCAGTATCCAGACGCCCACCTGGACGTTGCCGCGAGGTTCGAACACCACCTCCAGGGGGAGACGGTAGCGCCGAAGCCACTGCGCATTGATTTGCATGAGGCCGATGTCGAAGGAGAGCCCGGCGGCAAGCGCGGCCCGGGCCACCACCAAGGCCTCTTCCTTCGAAGCGTGGAGGATCGGCCGACCGGCTATATTCATGACCCATGGCCGCCCTCCGCTTTCCTGACCAGCGATGGCCAGGGCCAACGGCTTCGGCACGCCGTAGCGTTCGCAGGGACCATCGAAGAGGCTGACCAGGTCTTCGGAAGATTGAGCCCAGGCAGGGGAGCCCGCCGCAAGCAACATGGTCAGGGCCATGCTGGCGCAGACCTGGGGGATCATGCTCATCGGGTCATCTCGCGGCTCAGTTCGCGGCTCAGTTCGCGGCCAAGATGCTGGTCGTGGCCTCTGGCCACTCCCTTGCCCTTAGATATCTGCCCGGCCACTTCCGCGAGGCCACGTGATAGTTGAAGATCATTGAAATCGGTCAATCCGGCGGCTCGTTCTTCTTTGTTGAAGACCGGGATGACGACTTCTCCCCCTATGGCTTGCGCAGCCTGTGTGGCTTTTTCAACGCCGATGTTTCCATGTTCTCTGGAATGATCATTGTCGGCGCAAATGGTGATCTTGGCTTCCGGGAACATCTCCCGAAGGGATTTCGCCACAGGCTCAAGATTGCCGGCATCGAACGCGACGGCGACGGGTTTATTCGTGGCGACATTGACGCTCACCCCTGTTGCGTAGCCCTCAGTCAGGATAACTTCGTTGGTGCTGTGCTTTTCGTCGAAGTCAAGTTTGAAGAAACAGCCTGACTTTTGACCGTCTTTTTGGAATTTTTTATTCCCTTCCCAATCAATCTCCTGCACGTTTCGAAGTTCGCCTTGGGCATTATAAAGAGGTATCAGCAACAACTTGCCATCGGAAGATTCCTTGATCCCTCCGAGGGGTGGAACGCCTTTGCGAAGCAAATATGGGTGATCGAGTTCCGCGATGGGTCTGATCGGAGGCAAAGCCTCAAATGCTTGGCGACACTGGCGGGCCACATCGTCCTGTCTGGCCAGCCGTTCACGCTCCCGGCGCTGACCACGTTCCGCCGCTTCCAGCTTGAGAGATGCCTTCTGATCTTCGGTCAGGGTGTGGCCATGGGCTTTCCACGTGTTTTTTTCGCCGGTCACGTAATTTTGGAACCATCCGGCCGGATGACCATCGAGAAAGCCTTGGTAAGCCCCATCCAGGGCGTTGGACCGGCCAGTCACAGGCACGCGGTGAATCTTCCCGTCCATGATGGGCACCTTAAGCTCCAGGCCGGCTGCGCGCAGGGCCTGGGCGAACTCATCCTTGGGGTCCATGGTTGGGGCCGGGCTCGGTTCTTTGGAAGGCAGCCAGGTGCCGAGCTTGGTCATGTCCGCGCCCTCGGGCGCGTACCAGAGCTTGGCTTTGCCATCCCATTTGGCTCCGGCAGCTTTCGCCCTGTCCTTTTCGCGAAACGACACGGCCAGGAAGATTTTTTCTTTGGCAGGAGCGGGTGGCGCTTTTCCCACGCCCTCGTCACGCAGATAGGCGGCAAATGCGTCGTCGCTAAGCCCCAAAAACTCTTGGAGGGGCTTGCCGGTTTCATTTTCATGCCACAAATGAACACGAGCATCGAGGTGCTCTTTCTTCTCGGCCGGGGAGCTGGCGACTGCTTTGTCTTGGGCCATCATCTCCTGGGACAGTTCCTGCTTTTGTTCCATGCTGAGGACGTGCTGCTTGATTTTCTCCGCGTCGCGGCAGGCGCGGACGATTTCATAAGGATCTTTTTCCAAGACGGAGACCCACGAATCCACATAGGCCAAATGCTGCCCGGGATCGTGGCCGATTCCTAAATCCTGACCGAGCATCCAAGAAGCGATTTCCGCCCGCAGTTCCTCGCGGGCATAGGGCTCGGAGCCGAAGGGGCCGAACTCCCGGTCCATCCGGGAAGGATGGCCGGTCCAATGGCCAAGTTCGTGGAGCGCCGTAACGTAGTAGCCATCAGCCGAGGGGAAGTGGTCTTTAGGAGGCAGGCAGATTTCATCGGAGCGCAGGCTATAATACGCCCGGTTGCGCTGATTATGTTTGATGGTCGCGCCGGAGTTTTCGAGGATCGTCTCCGCCTTTTGATTCGGGTCCCAGGCTAGCCTGACCGTGGACGGGTCCAAAGGCGGGATGTTCCCCTCCAACTGGCTGACGTGGAAGACCGAGGAGAAGCGCACGATGGGGCGGCTCAGCTCCACCTTTTCCATGACCTGGTTGCCCTCGCCGTCCAGCACCGGCTTCCCGTCATTGTCCCGGGCGGGCTCATCCTTGGAGAACTGCCAATAGACGATAGGCTGAGCCTTTTCGCCTTTCTGGACTCGGCAATCCAAGGAGTTCGCCTGCCGCAGCGTCATCCAGCGCGGGTCATCGTACCCTTTTCGGGAAAGCATCACCCGGTTGATGCCGCTGTAGACCGTGCCCGAGACGGGATTCAGCGGCGCGTGCAGTTCGCCGGGCTGCCAGGGCTTTTGCCAAGGAGCTGTGCCTTTTTTGAGGTCATCGATCAGCTGCGCGGCAAATTCTTCGTGAAAGGGTTTGCGGTCTTTATGCGCCATGCCCGCTTTCCTCCCCTTCATGCCCATCATCCAGATCATCGAGGCTGACGGCTGTTTCCTCGAACGCCCCCATGAAGTCCGCCACCTCAGGATCGGCCGGGATGCCAAGACTCGGATTTTCCGAGGCCTGGACATCCACCGCCCGAGCCGCCGCTTTGAGAGTTTCCCGTTCCATTCATTTTTCTCCTGTGTCGAAGAGTTGAACCGGCTTCACCAGTTGAAGCGAGGCAAAGGGGACCAAGCCAAAGTATCGGCCGTCAAAACCGCCTGGATGCCCAGAGGACAGAATCAGAGCCATGTCCGGGGGAATCTGGACAGGGCAGAGCGCAATAGGCGGCAGCGGCCTGCCATGGCTGTCTTGCGAATGCGCCTGGCTCTCCGGCTGAAGCTGGCCGTTTATCCGAATGCCGTCCGGAGCCAGGTCCACCTCGTCTCCTGGGAGCCCTGCTACGACCTTGAGCAATGGTTGCAGCCCACCCGGGCATGCCCCGGGCCGCAGGTAACCCCGCTCCAGGGCCAACGGCGTGAAGGAGGCGTCTTCCAGGCAAAAGCTGACGAGGTCGCCGTGCTCGATCACCGCAGCCTTGCCAGGGACAAGCTGGTAAAACCCCCGGGGCATCGAGGCTGTGGCGTTGAATCGAAACCCGCCCTCGAAAAGAAGGACTCCCGCGCACCCCATGAAACACATGAGAAAGACGACGGGCCTCATGCCTGAACCTCCTGCGCTTTGAGGTAGGCGGCGTAGCCGCTTTGCCTCTCAAGAGAGGTTTGAGCCTTAGGATTGGCAGTGGTGGCCCGATTGAGGGAATCGGATTGGACGGGAGTCGGCACCTTGACCCGATCAGAAAAAACGGGGTCCAGGAAATACAGTATTTGACGACCATAGATCGGGGAACGGCCGGCAACGAAAATGAGCATGTCGCCGGCCTTTTTGGCCTTCCCTCCCTCTTTCGTAAGGCCCGGTAAACGCATGCATTCATCCGGTGTCAGAAGGGGACGGGCTGTTTCGCTGACGCTGACCGAGGCGTTTTTCAAGTGGCCACTCCGAGAGCCCGATAAAGAGGTCTTTTCGGTCACAACGGTCGTCTTGCCCGTCATTTCCGAAAGCTCTTTGCCTGTCTCCAGCGTGTTCGGCGCGTAGGCAATTCGAATGTGGCAGTTGCCCTTGATGCCGTTTTCCTTGCCGTAGGTCTCATTAAGTTGCTCTATGTTTTGGATGACGAGCAGATAATTGATGCCATAGCCGGCGGCATAGGCGATTGATTTGTTGACGACCTCCATCTTGCCGATGGACGTGAACTCATCCAGCAGCATCAGCAGGCGACGTGGCGGTTTCTTCTGGACTCCGTTTTCGAATTCCATACGTTCGCAAATGCGGCTAATAATGAGGTTTAGAATCAGCCGAAGCAGCGGGCGCACCCGGTTCACATCTGTTGGGCTGACGACGAGATAGAGACTCACCGGCTTTTCAAAATGCAAGAGATCGCGAATTCGAAAATCGGAGCGCGCAGTGTTCATGGCCACCACGGGATCGCGGTAAAGCGCCAGGTTGGACACCGCCGTCCCCACCACGCCCGAGCACTCATTGGCACTTTTGTTGAGCATCTCCCGGGCTGAGCTGGCGATAAACGTGTGGATGTCCTCACCGCCGATTGCTCCGGAAGGGAAGCATTCCGCGACAAGAGCCGCATGATCGACATTGAGCATTTCCTCAAAGAGCTGCTCAATCGTGCGATCCTTGTCGGCCAGCATATTCCCCAGATCGCTCAAGGTGGCCGGTCGCTTTTGTTTGTGGCGCACCCAAACCAGACAATGCAGCAGGGCACCGGCAATGAAGGCAAATCCTGCCTTGGCCCAGTAGTCCTGAAGGCCCTTGCCCTCGGGGTCCACAATCATTGTTGCAATATTTTGCACGTCCGGGATGGCTTGGAGCGTATCCAGGCGCACCTCTTCCAGGGGATTAAAGCACGTGCCGATCCTGTCGTCGCCCGAGCTGGCATCCGAGGGATCGAACCGCAGAACCTTGTGCCCCTGTGAGTGACGCCAGCCTGCCGTCAGCGCCCAGTTTTCGCCCTTGATATCAAGGCTCACTGTCGAATCGGGATAGGAAAGCAGCGTCGGAAGGATGATACCCACGCCCTTGCCCGACCGAGTCGGCGCATAAAGGAGCACGTGCTCGGGACCATCGTGCCGCAGATAGCGTTGCAATTGCGCGCGACGGCCATGGAGCCATTGCCTGACGGCCTGCCAGCCGTGGAATTTCTGGACCCAGCCGCCGACATAGATGCCCTGGCCACCCAGAAGCCCCATCTCCTTGATCTCATCCTCGGCCGCCCAATGGGCTGATCCATGCAGATCGGAGGCCTGCTTGGGTTTGCGCATGTTCAGTAGGGCAAAACCCAGAAAGAGAAACTGGGGCACGATAAAAAGCATCTGCCCATAGAATTCGGCCCGGCGCACGGCCTCGTATTCGTTGCTCCACTGGTGCCACGAAAGAATTTTCCAGGGAGCGTACCAGGCCATGCCGAAGACCGAGCCCCAAGGTTTGCCCAAGGACGGATGGTTGCCGAAGATGTTCGCCACCTGCTGGGTAGCCAAAGACAAGCTGACCAAGGCCAAGAGCACCATAAAAATGAGGTAGCCCCATCGCCAAAGCTTGCGGCGCGTCTTGATTCCACCCAGGCCGTGCTGAATGATCTCACTGCTCACGATAAGGCTCCTTGAAGACCAGGTCTTTGGTGACGATGACGTTGAACCGGTATCCAGGCCGGATTTCCAGCGTCGGCTTGATGTTCATGTTTTTTTCGAGAAGCTTGGAGGTGGTCTGTCCGAACTGCGTGGCCAGGGCCGAGGCCATTTCCTGTTGGAGAGTCGGTTTCGAGGAACTGTTTGTGGAATTGGAGCTGTTGGATGTCGGGGTCATGCTGTCCACGGCCCAGGAAGTGGTCCCTGTGATGAGCGACATGAGCAGTGCGCCGCCAAAAGTCCGGAAATAGTGATTGTTCACTTCATCATTGAATCCCGAATAGCCGGCGCTGTCCGTGCCGGGCATGGATTCCAAGGTGATGGCCGAGCCATCGGGAAAGATGATGCGGTTCCAGGCTACGAGCACACGGGATTGGCCATAGATGATCCGGGAGTCATAGACTCCGTACAGCCGTGCCCCTTGCGGAACGAGGAGAAACCGGCCGTTGGCCGTGTCGAAGACATTCTGGCTGACCTGGGCAATGATCTGGCCGGGGAGATCGGAGTTGATGCCGCCGATCATCACCGCTGGGATCACGGCACCAGTTTTGACCTCATACCGCTGGCCTGCCATTCGGGTGTTGGGGGAAATCCACTGCTTATCGGTCTTCTTTGCCCGATCAAAGAACGCTTCCTTGTCTTTGTCCGCCGCCGGGTTGTAGTCCCCCTCCCGGGGCGCTCCCGCGAGCCGCTCAAGTCGATCGAGGTGATCAGCCGGCTCTTTTTCGGGCTTCAGTGCATTGTTTTCACCCAGGAGCCCTGTCTTCGCCTCGTCCTTGACCTTGCGAATGACAAGCGGCGAAGAAAGTGCGCTCATGGCGGCTTGATGCCGCTGTCTGCGCAATTCTTCCAGTTCGCGTTTATATTCCGGCGGCTCGTTGCTGGTGACCACCTGCACGATGGGCTTGGGCGGTGTTGTTGGCGCTGGCGACGCTGGAGGCGTCGCCATGCCCATACCGCCGGCATCGCTGACCAAGGGTTTGTCGTCTCGGGCTGCAATCGGTGGTTTTGTTTTCTCCTCCTGTTTTTTTTGGCTGGAGAACTCCACCGAGTACACCAAGACGCCGAGCAGTATAGCCCCGCCAAAAATTGCGGCATAAAACGGCCACTTCCGCATCCTTTGGGTCTCAATATATTCATTGGGATCATTGAGCATGATCAACTTCCTTTGGCGCAGGTTGTACAGACCATGATGCGGCCGTAGTCCGACACGGGATTGACCCAACCCAAAGTGTCATCTGTGGTCAGCAGCCGCAGATGCACTTGCCACTGCGTATCGCTGGTGCTGGTCGCCCAGGTCTGAAACGACGTGAGGGGTGGAGCCGCAGCCCCGGCAGCGGCGATGGTCGGAGTCACGAAGATTTGCGGAGTGGTATCGGTGCCCGGCGGACAGGACGGCTTGTCGATGAGATCCCCGTCCTTGGCCAGAGTGGCGTTTTTCAAAAGCGTGCTGTTTCCGGTGTCGGCCAGGATTTCCATGTTGCCGTTCCGGCAGATGTAAAGGCCCTGGGTCGTATCTAGAAACACCCTGCCTTCCACGGACGAATCGCAGACTTCGCTGCCTAAGCTTCGGGCCGTGAACTGGACCGCGTAGAGGTTTCGGATCGCGTGATCCGTCATATCCAGTTCCGTCTGCATCTGATTGAGTTCCGGGTGGCCCGGGACGGCCACTCGGTAGAGAAAATCCTGGCCGAGGCTTGAGCTGTCGAACGTGCTCAGTGCCCCAAGATGCCCAGGCCCTGGGGATGTGATCCCGACGCTGACCAGGTTGATTGTCCACCCGCCGAAAGCTCCGCGTAGCGAACTCGACGGCTGGTCTGGAATATCCCCAGTGGGGATGAAGCCGCCGGCCCCTCCCGCCATCGCAGCCGCCGAAGGAACGACCGAGGTGGCGAAGCGGACATCCTTGGAATCCTGTCCTCGTCCACCTGTGGTCAGCACCACGGCCTGCAACGTATTGGAAGCTGGCTGCCGAAAGACGATTTGATAGGTCTGGCCCCAGACGTTGTGCCCTTGAAAGCCGGCCTCCAGGAACCCTTCCGTTACCAACGGGTCCGTGCTGATCGTCGGGCCGCTGGTGGACGAGGTTTGCGTCAAAAGGTCCGTCTGGTGCTTGCGGACATAGGCGGAAGCGGCCTTGGTCACCGCAACGAGCTGGTCGGCGGCCTGCCGTTTTTCGAGCTCGTTTGCGCCCAGCTCCCACAGGTTCAAGAGAACTGGGAGCATGATGAAAAGGACCAGCAGCGCGCCGATAGTTTCAATGAGTTTCATGCGATTACTCCACGCTGACCACACTCACGATGTCGCCCTCGGAGACGAAGGCCGGGACCGGCGTAACGCCGCCGTAGCTGGGGAAAAGCCGGCCCGCCGCCGCGCGGCCGATGGCGTAGCTTCCCCAGTACAAATCCCGGACGACTGCTATTTCCTCGGGCGACGCTTCCCCCCAGACGTAGAGGCAGCCCGCCTCGATCCGGGCGTGCCAAGGACGTAGCATCGACCAGCCCGTAGGTAGGTCCAGGGATGCCGTCGCAATCTCTCCAGGCGTTTTGTGACTGTTAAAAACGTAGCGGTGCACTTCATTGCGGTAGACCGCGAAGTTCGCGGCTATTGTCTCTGTCCGCTGATCATCCTGGGAGTCCATGCCCCTGAAACGCAGCGTGGCCAGGAGGCCGAGAAGAATCATGAGAACGGCCAGGGCTTTCATATGGCCTTGAGTCCATGGTCGGCGATGCGGTTGCGCAAATCACGCATATCGTCACCGAGCGTCTGCAGTTGTCGTTCGCGCAGTTTCGCCCGAAGGCCTCTTATGCGCATGGCGCTTTCGGAGTTGGAAGCGGCGAAAGGGAGAAGCAGGTATTGCGGGCACTTCTGCAACTTTGGCTCGCTCTCCAAATCCTGAAGCAGGATGGCCAGGAGGGAATTGGCTAGGTTCTCGCAGGCGTTAACCCCATCAAGCTCCTGCGCCCAGTTGATGAGCCGCTCCAGGGCCGCGATGACATCAAGGCCATGGATGGTGGCCACCACCAGTTGCTGCCGGGACCCCAGGGCCACGCGCAGGGCCTCCAGCGCCGCGAACTTGGTGTGGATCTCGCCAATGAAAATGACGTTGGGCGAAGCGTATAGGTGCGCCCGCTCGATTTGCATGGGAAGTTCGTGCTCCCCTTGAATCTCCGTCTGAAAGCAGTAGCCGTGGTCCCCCCAACTGCCGCCGAGGGGCAATTCCGCAGGGTTTTCAAACGTCACGGCATGGCCGCCATGTCTTTTGAGCCGGCCGGCCACCAAGGCGCTGGCCGTCGTGGTCTTGCCCGAAGCCTGCGCCCCGGCCACCAAGATAAGGCCCTGTCGCTGTTCCGCGAGAAGCAGCCAATCGGTCAGGTACGACGGCAATCCGAGTTCCGGCAGTACGGGCACTGCTGCCGGTAGCCGGCGCATGAACCAGGTCTGACCGGAATCGACATCCTGGATTTCGGCCACCCGGTAATACACGTCGTTATGGGAATACCGAATCGTTCGGGGTTCCACGCGAAGCCCCGTGGCCGGGTCCGTCTGGCGTTTGGCCAAGACCGCGTCGATCAGCTTCTTGGGCAACTCCCTCACCTCGGCCGCGCAATCCTGTGGGACGGGGATGAGCTGCTGTCCTGAGTCGGGGCACCCTTTGAGGCGCGCGGACCCGTCCGGCAAGATGATCAGGTCCGAAAAGGACAGCTCAGCCAGCGAGGTCATGGTCATCTCGCCGTGAAGAGGATGGTGTTGGTATCTTCGCAATAGGAAACGATGTCCGTGACCACCGTATCCGAGAGGCGATCCACGACATGGCCGTTGACATCCACACCGAGCCAGGCATCCGTCTGGAATTTTGCCAGCTTGGTGCATTCTTCCTGGGGGATGCTGGTGAGCTCGATGGAAAAGGCCGCATCGGCTGTCACTGAGGTCAAGGTGATGTTGCCGCCGAACGCGTTTTTGAGAACTTCACCCTTAATAAATGATTTGGGCACCACCCCGGCTTTGAGCGCCAAGCTATTGTCCAGACCGCTGTAATCGGCTGAGCCGGAAAACATATGCTGCACCTGCATGCGCAGGGTGACGAGGTTTTGTTCGGTCTCGCCCAGCTTGGACGAGGAGAAGGCCGCGTTAAGGCCCAAGGCGGCTCCGGCCAGAAT
>NZ_JSEH01000031.1 GCF_000801335.2 Desulfovibrio sp. TomC | reverse complement strand
AATCCTTCCTGGAAGGCAAGGGTTTACGGGGCAGGGTGCGACGTCTGCCATACCCCCTTAAAAACTTCTCCCGGCGAGGGGTCCGGGGGGATCATCCCCCCGGTGGGGTCCGGGGCAAAGCCCCGGCCGCCGGAGGCATCTTCGCCTTCGCCTCCGCCCTCGCCCTCGCCCTCTACCGGCCCCGGGCCTGGTAGCGGTTGATGCGGCGTTCGAGATAGCGGGAAAATTCCGTCAGGCAGTAGCAGATGACGAAATAGAGCAGGGCGATGGTGATGAAAATTTCCGTGGGAGCGGTCAGCGTGCGGTTGTTGACCTGGGTTGCGGCCTTGGTCAGCTCGTTGACCCCGATGATAAAGGCCAGCGAGGTGTCTTTGGTCAAGGAAACGAACTGGTTGACGAAGGACGGAATCATGTTGAAGAGCGCCTGGGGCAAAATAATGAAGACCATGGCCTGGACATGGGACAGGCCCGAGCCGCGCGCCGCCTCCATCTGGCCCTTGGGCAGGGCCTCGACCCCGGCCCGCACGATCTCGGCGATATAGGCGCTGGTAAAGACGATCAGGGCAATGAGTGCGCTTTGGGCTTCGGGCAGGCTGTGGCCAAAGAGCACCGGAGCCAGGAAATAAAACCAGAAGACGACCATCAGAAGCGGCGTGCCCCGGATGATCTCAATAAAGAACATGGCCGGCCAGCGCAGGCGGCGTTTGCCGGAGATGCGCATGAGACCGCAGCCAAGGCCCAGCCAGAAGGCCCCGAAGATGCCGCCGATGGCCAGCATGACGGTCATGGCCAACCCGCCAAGCGGTCCTTGCGGATAGGCCCCGACCAGCAGGTAGTCGAAATTTTTGTAAACGGTGTCCCAATGCATCGTCAGCCTCCTACCGTGAACGGACGTGCAGCACGTACCGATTGTAGAGGTTGACGCCGAGGGAAACGATCAGGGAGATCGTGAGATACATCATTGTGGACACGGTAAAGGCTTCAAAGCCGTGAAAGGTATGGGCCTCGATCTGCCGGGCCATGTAGGTGAGATCCATGACGCCGATGGTCATGACCAGGGACGAATTTTTGATCAGGTTCAAAAACTGGGAAATAAGGGGTGGAATAATCACCCGGAAGGCTTGGGGCAAAATCACGTAGGCCATGGCCTGGATAAAGGACAGGCCGCAGGCCCGGGAGGCTTCGAGCTGGTTTTTGGGAATGGAAAAAATACCGGAACGGATTTCCTCGGCAATAAAGGCGGCGGTGTAGACGGTCAGGGCAATAACGCCACAGGCGAACTCGAAATCCCGGGCGTAGAGCCACTGGTTGACCGCCTCGGGAAGGACACTGTACGAGCCGAAATACCAGAAGAAAATCTGTACCAGAAGCGGCGTGTTGCGGAAAAATTCCGTAAAGATGGCCGCAGCCCAGACCAGCGGGCGCACCTTGGACAGCCGCATAACGGCCACCATCGTGCCAAGCCCAAGCGACAGCACAATGGCTATGCCGGAGATGTGCAGCGTGGTGGAAAGGCCCGAAAGCAGCCACTGGCCGTATTCCCCGCTGACCACCTGTCCAAAATCAAATTGATACGCCAAGAGTCTTCCCCAAAAGCCGGCCGGGATGCGCCCGGCGCAAGGGCGGCCGGAGGAATGTCCCCCGGCCGCGTGCAAACGTCGTTACCCGGCAGCGGCTACGGCCAGTACTCCATCTTCCAGGTCAGTGGGATGTAGTCCTTGGTGTCCTTGCCGAACCACTTTTCATAAATTTTCTGGTATTCGCCCTTGGCCCACATATCCATAAGAGCCAGGTTGACGTAATCGCGGAACTTGGAATCATTTTCCGGAACGCCCAGGCCGTAGGGTTCGGGGGAGATGTAGTCGCCGACGATGTCCCAGGCTTCAGGCTTGTCGTCGCTGTTCTTGATGCCGACCAGGATCGACTCATCAGTGGTCATGGCCTGGACCTTGCCCTGCTTGAGGGCCAGGAAGGCCTCGGGGTAGGTCTCAAAGGAGATGACGGTGCAGCCGGGCTGGGCCTTTTTCACATTCTGTTCAGAGGTGGAACCTTTGACGGAACCGACCTTCTTGCCGTCCAGGTCGGCCACGGACTTGATGCCGCCGTCTTTTTTGACGAGCAGCTTCTGGCCGGTCATGAAATAGGTGATGGAGAAATCGACCTGGTCTTCGCGCTCTTTTTTATGCGTCATGGTGGCGGCCAGGATGTCCACGGCCCCCTGGGTGAGCATGGGGATGCGGGTGGAGGAGGTCACGGGCTTGGTATCGAGCTTGACGCCCAGGCGCTGGGCCAGGGCCGCCATGAGATCGATCTCAAAGCCCACGATCTGGTTCGTCTTCTCATCCACGAAACCGAAGGGACGCTGGGAGTCCTTGACGCCGGCGACAAGGGTGCCGCGCGACTTGATGTCGTCGAGCTTGCCGGCCAGGGCAGGCATGGCCGCAACAAGGGTGAGCAGGCAGGCGAGGACGATGATCCGGGCTGCAATGCGCATGGAAGCCTCCTTTCAGACATTTTGAGGGTTCGCGGGCTGCTGCCCGCTTTGGCGCTAGAGAATTTCCTTGAGGAAAAGCCGGGTGCGATCATGCCGGGGGTTCTGGAAGAATTCCACCGGCGGGGCGCTTTCCAGTATCTCGCCAAAGTCCATGAAAATCACCCGGTCGGCCACTTCCCGGGCAAAGCCCATTTCATGGGTGACGCACAGCATGGTCATGCCGTCGCGGGCCAGATCCTTCATGACATTCAGGACTTCGTTGATCATTTCCGGGTCCAGCGCCGAGGTCGGCTCGTCAAAGAGCATGACCTTGGGCTGCATGGCCAGGGCCCGGGCAATGGCCACGCGCTGCTGCTGGCCGCCGGAGAGTTCGGCCGGAAATTTTTTGGCCTGTTCGTGGATGCCGACGCGCTCCAGGAGGGCCAGCCCCAGCTCCTCGGCTTCCTTGCGCCCCATCTTTTTGACCTTGATCGGAGCCAGGGTGATGTTTTTGAGCACGGACAGATGGGGATAGAGATTGAACTGCTGGAACACGATGCCGATGTCGCAGCGAAGGCGGTTGACGTCCACGTCGTCGCCGTGGATGTCATGGCCGTCAAACAGGATATGGCCTTTTTGGTATTCTTCCAGGCGGTTGACGCAGCGGATCAGGGTGGATTTCCCCGACCCGGACGGGCCGCAGATGACAAGCACTTCGCCCTGGTCCACGGAATCCGTGATGCCCTTGAGCACATGGAAATCGCCGTACCATTTCTGGACGTTATGAAATTCGATCATGGCCATGGACGCACCGATTCCTTTGGGCAAAAGCAAATGCACTCGCCTTGCGACGGCCGCAGGCGGCTTTTCGGCAAGGCGCTCGTGAATGCCCAAAAGTGCGCGAATCCACCCGTTTTGTCAATCCAGGGCCAAGGATTGCGATCCCGCGCCGCAGGCCACAAAAAAGGCCGGGGGAAGCCCCGGCCTTACGGCACAGCGATATATGGCGGGCCACTCCCGCTTGGGCCACGAAAAAGGTCTAGTTGGCGGGAGTCGTGGTGGTGGTGGACTTTTTGGTCTTTTTCTTGGCCTTGAGCACTTCGGAGTAGCTGCTGGTGTCGCCCTTGGTGGTCTTTTTGGTCTTTTTCTTGGTGCCGGCGAAAGCCATGGAGGTGGCGAGCAGGCAGGACACGACGGTGAAGATGACGACCTTTTTCATGCTATAATCTCCCATTGGACGATAAACGTTTTAACTGAAAACTCCCCCCTACCGACCAGAAAGGCTTCCCCCAGCGGGGCCTGCCCTCCTGCGTCGACCGGGGCAACAACGCCGACGTGTCGACAGGCTCCTGTCTAGGGTCCGCTCCCTTGCCGGCCGCTTACGCTCCCATTACAACCCTGAAAGCTATTTTCAGGAACATTTCAGCATGTTACTTCCTTCTTACCCAGCAATTACAGAAATGAAAAAAGGCTGAAAGTCATGGCCGAACCGGCCCCTGGTCATTATGTGCCCAGGTATGTATAAAGAGACTCAACCCGTACGGCCGCCGGCGCCCGCCAGCCCGAACGCCGATATCAGCCCAAAGGACGACCGCCCCATGCGCATCCTCCTCGTCGAGGACGATGAGAAAATCGCCTCATTCATCCTGGGAGGCCTGCGGCAGAGCGGCTTTGCCGTGGACCATGCCGCCAATGGTCCGGACGGCCTGCATCTGGCCGCCACGGAACCCTATTCCGTGGCCATCATCGACGTGATGCTGCCGGGCATGGACGGGCTCAAGGTGATCGAGGAACTGCGTCGGCGCAAGATCATGACCCCGATCATCATCCTGTCGGCCAAGCGGTCGGTGGAAGACCGGGTGCGGGGCCTGGAGACCGGCGGCGACGACTACCTGTCCAAGCCCTTCTCCTTTGCCGAACTGCTGGCCCGGGTCCAGGCCCTGATCCGCCGGGCCACCAGCACCGCCGAACCGACCCGGCTGACGGTTGGCGAACTGTCCATGAACCTGCTCACCCGGGACGTGACCCGGGGCGAGACGGCCGTGCAGCTCCAGCCCCGGGAGTTCGCCCTGCTCGAATACTTCATGCGCAATCCCGGCAAGGTGCTCTCCAAGACCATGATCATGGAGCATGTCTGGGATTACCATTTCGATCCCCAGACCAATCTCGTGGACGTGCTCGTGTGCCGGCTGCGCAACAAGATCGACCGGGACTACGACAAAAAGATGCTCCATACCCTGCGCGGGGTCGGGTATGTTCTCAAGGAATAGGCAGCCGCTGTTCCGATCCACCACCCTTCGCCTGACCGGCCTGTATTCCCTCATTTTCATCGCCAGTTCCGTCACGCTTTTCCTGCTGGCCTATTCCCTGCTCTCCCAGGCCGTGCGCGAGGGCGACCGGGCGGCCATGACCCAGAAGCTTCGGGAATACGCCTCGGTCAGCCAGAAAAAGGGTCTGACCGGTCTGGTCGATTTTCTGCGCCTGGAACGGGAGAACATCGACATCGAGCAGTATCTGCTGCGCGTGGACAGTCCGGACGGCGCCCCTCTTATCAACTTCGGCCCGGACGAGACCCCGCCGCTGCCCCAAATCCTGCCCATCGTCCCGGACCAATCGGTCCAGTGGTTTTTCCTGCCCGATCCGACCCAAGCCGGCAGCCTCACCGAAGTGGCCTGCCGCACCCTGCCCGGCGGCGGGGCCGTCTATCTCGGCAAGGACGCCAGCGAACGCGAGGAACTCCTTGCCCGCTTCCGGGTCATTTTCGCCGGCATCATGGTCCCGGTGGCCCTGATCGGTCTGGCCGCCGGCTTTATCCTGGCCCGGCGGGTGCTCACCCCGATCAAAGACCTGATCGACACCGTCCGGGCCATCGACACCGGCCGCATGGACGCCCGGGTGCCGGAAGTGGGGGTGGACGACGAATTGAGCGAACTGGCCCGGCTCTTTAACGCCATGCTGGACAAGATCCGCACGCTCATCACCGGAATGCGCGAGGCGCTCGACAACGTGGCCCACGACCTGCGCACGCCGGCCACCCGCACCCTGGCGGCCGTGGAAGTGGCGGCGGCCACCAAAAACGATCCCGAAGAGTTGCGCGAGGCCCTGCTCGACTGCGCCGAGGAAACCCGGCGCATCGTGTCCATGCTCGGCATCCTGATGGACATCTCCGAAGCCGAGACCGGGGCCATGCGCCTGCGCCTGGGGCCGGTGGACATGGCCGTCCTGGTGGCCGACGCCCTGGACCTCTACGAGTACGCCGCCGAGGCCAAACAGGTGTCCCTGCTTGGCCAGGTCAAAGGTCCCCTGCCGGTGGTGGCCGACGCCGACCGGATGCGGCAAGTGCTGGCCAACCTGCTCGACAACGCCGTCAAGTACACGCCCCCGGGCGGACAGGTGACCATCGCCGCCACCCAGGTGGGCAACGGGGTGGCGGTCCGGGTGGCCGACACCGGCGAAGGGATGCTCGCCGACGAGATTCCCCGCATTTTCGACCGCCTCTACCGGGCGGATAAAAGCCGGTCCAACCGCGGCCTGGGCCTGGGCCTGTCCCTGGTGCGGGCCGTGCTTTTCGCCCACGGCGTGTGCATTGAGGTGCAAAGCACCCTGGGCCGGGGCAGCGCCTTCACCTTCACCCTGCCCACGCCGCAAGCCGCCGGCCAGCCGGTCCCGGACGGTCGGACCTGATCCGGCGACGCCGGCAACTGAATCAGGAAAACCATTGTCAACGCCGCGCGCCTGGGGCATGTTTGGGACAAACCAGCCTGGTTTAGCCGCACCCAAACGTCAACCAAGACCGGGGTCGATCATGAGCGAGAGCGGCCAGCAGAGCGCCAGTCCGTTTTTTTTCACCAAACAAGCCCTCTTTGACGTCAAGCGCAAGCTGTGGGGCTACGAAATCCAGGGCGGGGCCGAAGCCTGCACGGCCCCCGTCTGTTTTGCCGACCAGGAACAACTGGCCGGCTCCCTGGCCTCCACCTCCTACATGGGGGTGCAACACGCGGTGGAACGCGGCAAGAAGGTGGTGGCCCCGTTTGACGAGGCCGGCTTCCTGGCCCAGGCTCCCTATGCCCTGCCCCCGGCCCACGGCGTGGTCAAATTCACCGGCCGGATCACCCAGGCCAAGGCCGTCCTCGACGCCGCCAGCCGGCTTCGCAGCGACGGCTATTCCCTGGCCGTGGACGTCGGGCCGGCCCACCCAAACCTGCCGGAGCTGGCCGAACTGGCCGACCTGTGGTGCTTCGACGCCGGCCAGGAAGGCGATCCGGCCGCCATCGCCGCCCGCGCCCGCAAGGGGGGCGGCAAAGCCACCTTATGGGCCTCGCGGGTGGCCAACCTGGACCATTTCGAAAGCCTCAAGGCCGCCGGCTTCACCCTCTTCCAGGGCCGCTTCTTCAAGGAACCCGAGATTATCGCCGAACGAAAGCTCACCTCCCACCAGATGAGCCGGTTCCAGCTGCTCACCCTGATCGAGTCCGAGGACCCGGACGTGGACGCCCTGGCCGAGGCCATTTCCGCCGACGTGTCCGTGAGCTTTCGGCTCTTGTCCTACCTAAACAGCGCCGCCTTCGGGTTTCCGCAAAAAATCCAGTCCATCCGCCAGGCCATCATGGTCCTTGGCAGCATCAAAATCCGCAACTGGCTGCGGGCGGTCCTTCTGGCCGACATGTCCCAGGGCGGCGACATGCCCCGGGAGCTGGCCGAACTGTCCTTGCAGCGCGCCCGGCTCATGGAACTGGTGACCATGCGCTACGACTTCTGGGACTTCAATCCCAGCACGCTCTTTTTGCTCGGACTTTTTTCCCTGCTCGACGCCATCCTGGGCCTGCCCATGGCCAAGGTGGCCGAACATCTGCCCCTGGATGAAAAGCTCAAGTCCGCCCTGCGCCGGGACTCGCAAAACGAATACCAGCCCCTGCTCGATCTGGCCGAGTGCATCGAGGACTCGGACTGGGGCAGGCTCTCGGAGCTGACCCGCCGGCTGGGCCTGGAACTCGACGCCGTCAAGGTCTGCGCCAGCGAGGCCATGGCCTACAGCAGCGGCTTTTTCGTCAGCCAGGCCGATGCCCCGCCGCCCCCGGGCAAGCGCGTCCACTAACGCCCCGGCGGCGCGCTGGCCGCTCCCTGGCCGGTTGGCAGACACGCCCCGACGCCACCCAAAAAGCCGGCCCGTCCTCCCCACCAGGGAAGACGGGCCGGCTTTGCGTTTTATCCCATCCGTTGAGCCGGATGTTCGGTTGCGCCGGCGGCGCAACCAGTGGAAAGCGGCCAGGAGCCCAAAGCAACCGCGGTTCTCGTCAAGGCCAAACGCCGCAGGGTACGGCCCCGCCTCTTTTCCCATCTTCTCTTGCCGAACTTCCGCCCGCCGATTTGACGGCGTACTCGGTCAAATCAAACTCCCCCCAGGAGGGGATTCCAAAGGGACTCAGTCCCTTTGGCCGCCGGAGGCGCGTTTCTTTCTCCTGCCTCCAGCCTCCCCCTCTCTCGTCGTTACACCGACGGCAACGCACCGACGGCGGCGGTATCGACGGTCAGGCGCACCAGGCCGTCTTCATAGGCCGCCACCAGCCCGGCCGGGATGGCCACTTCGCGTGCGCCCCACAGATGGCCCTGGCGCAGCAGCAACTCGACCACCCGGCCGGTGTGGGCCTCGACGTGGACGCCGTCGAGTTTCCCGACCTTGCCGTCGGTGGCCCAGACCGCCTCGTGCCCGGTCAGGGCGACGGAGCCTTGCGGCGTGGCCGGACGCTCCACGGTCCAGCTCGACGGGGCCAGCGGCAGCTTGCACTTTTCATCCGCAGCCAGATGCAGGAAAAACGACGGCGGGTAGTAGTCGGTAATCACGTATTCGCGCATGCCGGCCACTTTGGCCGCATCGCAGGACAGATGCACACCGTCCTCGTTCCTGGTCGTCACGAACTTCTCCGCAACCAGACGCAGGGTGTTGGGCAGGGCTTTTTCGCGCACCACAAGCCAGGTGGCCCGGCCATGGGAGGGATCGACAATGACGTGTTCGACGTGCCCGACCAGGGTTGCGCCGGCGTAGACCGGGGCGGCCAAGGGCAGATTGATCAGCGGTTCGTGCATGGATGTCTCCGGTTGGGGTGCGTGGGATCACGGCGTTTCTTGCCGGAACTGTTCTGTGCGTATAGAACGATGCAAAGGCCGGTCAAGAACAATACGCCGTTGTGCGTCTTCTCGCTGCCGGCCGGGGAGGGCCTTTGCTGTTTGTCATTCTTGGCCTGTGCCACCTTATCGGCGTTGCTTCCGCTGCCCGGGCGCTTTTCACCGCCCGGTCGTCCCAGGGGGCGCTGGCCTGGGTCATGGCCATGATCACCTTCCCCTACGTGGCTGTGCCGCTGTACTGGATTCTCGGGCGCAACCGCTTCCAGGGCTACGTGGCCTCGCGCCGGGCCGGCGACCGCATCGTCAATGCCATGGCCCCGGAATTAAACGCCGGCCGGGCCTTCCCCGACAGCCACGCCCCGGGTCTGCCAAGCCTTTTCCCGGTCCTGGAGCGGCTGGCCGAACTGCCCTTTACCGCCGGCAACGACGTGCGCCTGCTCATTGACGGCGAGGCCACCTTCGAGGCCATCTTCGCGGCCATCGACGCGGCGACGTCCTACGTCCTGGTCCAGTTTTTCATCATCCGCGACGACGTCCTCGGCCGCCGGCTCAAGGACCGGCTTATCGCCCAGGCCAGGGCCGGGGTGTCGGTACGCGTGCTCTACGACGAGATCGGCTGCCACAAGCTGGACCCCGGCTACATTGCCGACCTGACCCGGGCCGGCGTGAAAATCTCCCCGTTTAACACCACGCTTGGCTGGCGCAACCGCCTGCAGCTCAATTTCCGCAACCACCGCAAGATCGTGGTGGTCGACGGCGTCACCGCCTTTCTCGGCGGGCACAATGTCGGGGACGAATATCTCGGCCAAAATCCCCGCCTGGGGCATTGGCGCGACACCCATGTCCGGATCGTGGGACCGGCCGCCGCCCTGGTCCAGCTGAGCTTCCTGGAGGACTGGTACTGGGCCACCCGGGAGACGCCGACCCTGGCCTGGGAGCTTCGCCCGGCCCCGGGAGGGGAGATGTCGGCCCTGGTCCTGCCCTCCGGGCCGGCTGACGACATCGAATCCTGCGACCTGTTTTTTTTCCAGGCCATTTCGGCGGCCAAGGACCGGCTGTGGATCGTGTCTCCCTATTTCGTGCCGGATCGGGAAATTGTCTCGGCCCTGCAACTGGCTGTGCTTCGCGGCGTGGATGTCCGGGTGATGCTGCCGCAAAAAGCCGACCACCACCTGGTCTATCTGGCATCGTTTTCCTATCTGACCGACCTGGAAACCCTGGGCGTCAAGTTCTACCGCTACCAGGACGGGTTTCTCCACCAAAAAGTCATCCTGGTGGACGACACCATGGCCAGCGTGGGCACGGCCAACTGCGACAACCGGTCCTTTCGCCTCAACTTTGAAATCACCCTGGCCGTGGCCCACCCGGGATTCATTGCCGCCGTCGAGGCCATGCTGCGCACGGATTTTGCCCGATGCGTCCGGGCCACGGCCGATGATTACACCGACCGGTCTTTTCTGTTCAAAACCGGCGTCATGATGAGCCGCCTGTTTGCGCCGATTTTATAGGGCCGCGCCCAGACCCCCAAGGCTTCGGACAGCGCAACTGTCGGACGGCGCAACAACGGTGGTTCCTGTCAGGCCTGCGCTACGGCGGCATTGCCCAGCCCCGGCGGAATCATTTTTCCCGTTCCCGACCACCGTCGGGTTCACGCCGTCCCCCTGAACCCCTTTGGGGGGGCCGGGGGCCTCAGGCCCCCGGCCGCCGGAGGCTCTTCTTCCCCTTCTCCCGCACTCCCCCATCAACAAAACCGCCGGACCAGGCGGTCCGGCGGCAGGCAGGGCGGGCCGCAGCCCGGCTAATGGGTTGTGTACAGGATGCGCCGCAAATGGCGGTCGGACAACCCGTACAGGTCGCGCAGGGCGAACAGGTCCACGCCGTCGCGGTGGCGTCGCCGGATCTCGGCATCGCGCCGGCGTTTGCGGGACGATGTCCCGTTTGGAATATCCAGCCGGCAGCCGCCCCAGGCGGCGATCAGGGCGTCCAGAGCAGCCCGGGCGGCTTCTTCTCCCAGGCTCTGCGCCAATGTGGCCTCCAACTCGGCTTCACGCATTGCAACCGTCTCCGTGGTCTTTGGGTGGAACAGCGGCCTTGCCTGCGTGACGAATTATTCCTAATTGGAATATTTGTCAAGAATAATATTCCAAAAAAGGAATGGACATTGCCTCCCTGACTGGGGCACAATCCCATGATGATACGTCCGGACCAGCCCCAACCCACCCCGGAAGAGGGTCCTTTTCGCACCGAGGAGGACCAGCAGTTCTGGAAGGCCCTGGTGGAACTGACCGCCGAGGAAGAGGCCAACCAGGGCGAGCTGGCCGCCTTTGTCGGGGTGAGCCAGGGCTATGTGAGCAAGATTCTGGCCGGCAAGCAGGTGCCCAAGGCCAAACTGCGCCGCCGGTTCGCCGAGTTTTTCGAGCTGCCCTACGAAGACCTGCTGACCCTTGGCCGACAGCGCCTGGAAGCCATGCCCTACCCGGCCGAAGGGCCGGCGACGCGGCGCTTCCATGTGCGCGAACCGGCCTACGGCGGCAGCGATGGGGCCGGCGGCCGGGGAACCGGCGCAGAGCACGCCGCCCTGCGCTCCATATTGCGGGACCTGCGTTCCCGGGAAACGCGGGAGTCGGTGTATACCGAGGTGCCGCTGCGCGAAGCCACGGCCTCCATGGGCGGGGGGTCCACCGAAACCGGCGACCGCACGCTGACCTACCTGAGTTTTCGCACCGACTGGATCCGGTCCAAGGGCAACCCTGAATACATGACCGCCATCCGGGCCTTTGGCGACAGCATGGAACCGACCATCACCGACGGATCGGTGGTGCTCATCGACGAAGGCCGCCGCCAGTTCGTAAAAAACAAGGTCTACTACCTGCGCCACAACGGCCAGATGTACATCAAGCGGCTGGTGGACGTCGGCGGCCAGCTCGGCATCGTTTCGGACAGCGACGCCAACATCCTGCTGGTGTCCGATGCCGACGATTTCGAAATCATCGGTCGTTGCATCTGGACCGCCCGGGAATTGGACTGATTCCTTTTTAAGGCATATAAGGAATAGTATTCCAAATAAAAAGGCCCCGCCGCAGCAGGGCCTTTTTCAGGCGTTCGAGGCCAAGGCAGGACTACTGCGACTTGCCTGCGCCGCGACTGCGGAACGTGGCCACCAGCTCTTCCAGGGCATCCACCTGCCGGGCCATGGACTCGACCACCCCGGCGGATTCCCGCATCCCATGGGCGATTTCCGAAGACAGCCGGCTGACCTGCTCCTCGGCCCGGTTGATCTCCTCAGTGGTGGCCGATTGCTCTTCGGCCGCCGTGGCAATGCCCTGGACCTGGGAGGAGGTGTCGTCCACCAGGGCCACGATCTCGCCCAGCGCCGTTTCGGAGGCCCGGGCCAGCTCCGTGGCCGTGGCCACGGCCTGCGTCGCCTCGTCCACCTTGGCCATACTGTCCCTGGCCCCGGTCTGGATGGCCCCGATAGAGGCCCCGACTTCCTTGGTGGCGGTCATGGTCTTTTCGGCGAGCTTTCGCACTTCGTCGGCCACGACCGCAAAGCCGCGCCCGGCCTCGCCGGCCCGGGCCGCCTCGATGGCGGCGTTTAAGGCCAGCAGGTTGGTCTGGTCGGCAATGTCGGAAATGACGTTCATGATGGTCCCGATGGCTTGCGCCTTGGCCCCGAGCTCGTCCATGCCGGCTTTAACCTCGCGGGACACCGTGTCCACCCGGCTGATGGCGGCCATGGACCGGGCGACCACAGCGCGGCCTTCCACAGCCTGCCCCCGGGCGGCGTCGGCCTTGGTCGAGGCCTCGGAGGCATTGCGGGCCACCTCAAGGACCGTGGCGTTCATCTCTTCCATGGCGGTGGCGGTTTCCGTGGTGCGACGCTCCTGCTCTTCCACCGAAGCCGTGACCGTGCTGATTTCCCGCGACAACAGTTCGGCCACGTCGGTCAGCGCCTCCATGACGCCCTGCAACTGGTCGGCAGCCAGGACCATGCCCTGGCTCTTGGCGGCTTCGGCTTCCTCCTGGGCGGCCTGGGCATCGGCCAGGGCCTTGGCGGCCCGGTCGGCCTGGGCCATGGCTTCCTCGCCCTTGGCATGGGCTTCGGCAAGATTGGTCGTGATGCTGGCGGTCATGGCCGAGAGGGCCTCGCCCAGGGTCTGCAACTCGTCGCCGGAAGTGATGTCCAGGCGGCGGTTCAGGTCGCCCTTGGCCACGGCGGCGGCAAACTCCACGCAGACCCGCAACTTGCCAAGGACGGCAACGCCCAGCAACACGACGATGGCCGCCAGGATGGCCACGGTCAGGGCCAGGGCAATGCCGGCATTTTGCCGGGTGGCTGCGTCGGCAAAGGCGCTGAATTCGGCCAGCGGCGCTTCGACCACCACCCGCCAGCCCGTTCTGGCGTCGCGGGTGACGGCGGCCAAATGCGCGCCGGAGGCGTCGTGGTATTCCAGGACGGCGGTGCCGGTGGTGGCCAGGATGCGCTTGCCGATCTCCGTGGCCGCAAGGTCGGTCTTCATGAGCTGCGCTTTGTCGGGATGGGCCAGAACCATGCCCTGGGCGTCCAGAATGACGGCATACCCGGTCTGGCCGATCTTGGTGGACGCCAGGTCCGCGGTCAGGGACTCCAAGTCCATGCCGGTATTGACCATACCCACGAGCTTGCCGGAACCGTCCCGCACGGGTTGGGCCAAAACGATGGCGGCCTTGTTGGTGGTCCGGCTGATAATGGCCTTGGAGACCACATCGCTCTTCCCTTCCTGCATGACCAGTTTGAAGTAATCCCGGTCGTCCACTTTGATCTTGCCGACGGCGGCCGGATTGGACGAGGCCGTGACCAATCCGGCGGCGTCGAAAATGTTGGCGTAATCCGCGCCGGTCATGCCCTTGGCCATGGCCCCGAACAAGGCGCTGGCTGCGGCCGTGTCCTGGTTCTGGGCAGCAGCCGCGACCAGCGGCGTCTGGGCGAAACTGCCGAGCAGCCTGAGATTGGCGCTGACCGAATCGCTGATGTCCTTGGACATGACCTGACTCAACAGGGCCATGGACTCGCTCTCGACGTTCTTAAAGGCCGTTTTGACTGTCCGGTCGTTGAAATACACCAGGGCCGCCATACCGAGGATGACGATACCGAGAATCGGGCCGAAGAACTTTGCACGAAGCGACAGGCGCATGGCGTTCCCTCCTGGCTGGATTGCGCAGCCGCGGGAACGCAACGGCTGACTATGCTACCGGTATGCCACAGGCTGGAATACCTGTCCACTTGCAGCCGTGGAAATGGTTTCTCCGGCGACTTTCCTGGCCCCTGGGGCTACGGCGTCCGTTTTGTCTGCCCCCTGCGCCTTCAGGCCTCTCTCTCTTGGCAACAGACACACCGCAGGAGCAGAACATACTGCACACATCCCGCTTCACGGCGTCGCAACGGCCGGGAACTGGCTGATTTACACAAACAGCTCTTCGAAATTGTACATAGAAAAAACGATACAGATACAGTTTTCACGACGCCGTTGCCCAGGCAACCCCTCCCGTGTGCCCCGGGCAGACGTCGTCGCACGGCGTTTTGAAGACCCAGGCCCTGGAGTCGGACATGACGCGGCGCTCTGGCCGTCAAGAAAATGTCGCCGCAAGCCGGCCCGGGTGGCCAAGAAAGGCCAGATGCCGGCGACAGTCGGAAAAGGGGTCGACGGGGAGCCCGACGGCGGGAGCGAGGGAGCAAGGAGGAGGAGGATTTGGTCGGGCGTCAACGCGCCGACAGCCGGCTTCGGGCCGGCCGCCGCGAGAGCTCGCTGGCCCTGACCCCAGTCAGGGAGGGTCCGGGAGGGGGTTACCCCCTCCCGGCCGCCGGAGGCACTCTTGCGCCTTCCCCTCTCCCACTCCCCCCGCTTGCGCCGTTTAGGCGTCGGCCAGGTAGGCGGCGATGGCGTCGTCGTAGGCGCTGGTCTGGCGGAAGGTGGCGGCGGCGGTTTTCTGGCGCAGGGAGAGCGGCGCTTTCATGCCGTTTTGGGCCAGGGCGTCCATGATCTCGGCGTAGAAGGCCGGGTCCGGCGCCACCAGGATGGAGGCGAAATTTTTCGCTGCGGCGCGAAGCAGGGTCGGTCCGCCGATGTCGATCTGCTCGACCATCTCGGGCAGGGGCAGTTTTTTCTCCAGGGCCTTGCCGAAGGCATAGAGATTGACCACCACCATATCGAAGGCGGCAATGCCGTGCCCCGCCAGGGTGGCCAGATGTTCGGGATTGTCCTTGTCGGCCAGGATGCCGCCGTGGACATGGGGATGCAGGGTTTTGACCCGGCCGTTTAAGATCTCGGGAAACCCGGTCACGTCGCTGACGGAGGTGACCGGCAGCCCCGCTTCCATAAGCATTTTCCGGGTGCCGCCGGTGGAAACGAGCTCGACCCCGGCCGCACTGAGGAACCGGGCCAGTTCGGGCAGACCGGACTTGTCCGTGACGCTTACAAGCGCCCGTTTGATGGGCAGAAAATCCATTCAGGACCTCACTTTTTCAAGCGAGGTGGCACAAAGCGGCCGGATTGGCAAGGGTGGCGGGGCCGTTCCGGGGCGTCCGGCCGGGACAAATCCCGGACCGGACGCTCTGGAGGGGATATCCGCGCAAAGGGCGGGGAACTAGGCGGCGACGCGCTTGAGTTCCTCGGCCAGTTCCCTGGCGGCGGCATTGGCCGGGTCCTGGAGCAGGATCTGGTCCAGTTCGTTACCGGCCTCGGCGTGGCGGCCGAGGTTGACCAGGCAGCCGGCCAGGGTGAAGCGGACCTCATGCTTGATGGGGTCAACAGCCAGATAATCCTGGAGATACGGTACGACTTCTTCCAGGCGCTCGTCGGCATGGGCCAGACGCACCAGTCCGAAAAGGGCCACGAGATTTTCAGGATTCTTGGCCAGCGCACCCTTGAAATGGGTGAACGCCTCGCCGGCTTCGCCGCGTTCCATTTCGATCAGGGCCATGCCGGACAGGGAGCGGTCGTCAGCCTCGATGGCCGAGGCCTTGCGGTAGAGCACCATGGCCTCATCGAGCTGGCCGCGCTGGACGGCGATGGTGGCCAGACCCAGGTAGGGGTCGGGATGCACGCCGTTATTGGTCATGGCCTTGCCGTAATACTCCTCGGCCTTGTCCAGGTCGCCCATGAACAGATAACATTCGCCGAGTTCCTTGTTGATTTCGTAATCCAGTTGCCCACTCATGACATCCCCTCCGTTGGCTGCGGCCCATTTCTTTTTTTTGGGGCCTCGCCGTTTCGCGCCGCCTGGCAGCAACGCGCAAGATGGTGCGTGCGGCTTGCGCCGGCTCCGGCGGGAGCAACCTGCCGGGCGAAACTGGTAAAGCAAAGCTTGTGCCAACCAGCCCAGCCCGCCGCGCCGGGCGCTCCATCGCCCCGACAGCAAGGAGCATTTTGGGAAATCCGCTCCGCTTTATTAGAAAGTGAAACGAATATCCGGAAAAAAATTCCGTATTCCCGGCTCCATCCGACCGGGCTGGAACGCTTTTTGCCCAATAGCCTTCGAAACCGGGCGGCCAGCCCGGACGCAATCCGCCCAAGCGGAGGGAAAAAGCCAATGAAAACAATGCTCCCTGAAAACATCGGACTGCTCGGCAAGGTCATGGACCTGCATCTGGAGCGTCAGAATGTTGTCATGTCCAACCTGGCCAACATGGACGTCCCGGCGTTCAAGGCCCGCACCCTGGACTTTGAAAAAGAACTCCAGTCGGCCCTCAATATCGACGAGCGGGGCAAGATGACGCGCACCAGCGCCGGCCACATGCCCACGGTGTTCAATGCCGCCGGCTTCGAAGGCAACCTGGAGATGGGCTGGAAGCCCCGGGTGGTCCAGGGCCTGGACAGCGTGAACATGGAAAAGGAAATGTCGGTGATGGCGAAGAACACACTCATGTACAACGCCCTGACCGAACTGGCCAAGAAGGACTTTGAAGGCCTGCAGAAGGTCATCATGGACGGAGGAAAGTAATATGGACCTCTTTACCGCCATGGACATCGGTTCGTCGGGCATGTCGGCCCAGCGCACCAGCATGAACGCCATTTCCATGAATCTGGCCAACATCAAGACCACCCGCACAGTCAACGGCGGCGGACCGTATGTTCGCAAGTCGGTCATGCTGGAATCGACCCCGGTGGACACGCCCTTTTCCAAGGCCATGCAGACCTCCATGGACCGCGACCTGGCCGGGGTCAAGGTCACGGGGCTGGTCAACGACAACCGCCCCTTCCGGATGTCCTACGAGCCGGGCCACCCCGACGCCAACGCCGACGGCTATGTCGCCTACCCCGACATCAACGTGGTCGAGGAAATGGCCAACATGATCACGGCCATGCGCAGCTACGAAGCGTCGAGCTCGTCGATCGGGACCATCAAGAATATGTTTACCAAAGCCCTGGAAATCGGGCGTTAACGGAGACACACCATGGCCATCCCAGCCCTTGCCCTGTCCGCCTACCAGAATGCCATGTCCCAGTCGGCCGGCATCCAGTCCAAGGTGTCGCGCTCCCTGGCCAAACCGGCCGCGCCAACCGAAGGCTTTGGCCAGACGCTGACCGACTCCCTCAAGCAGGTCAACGACATGCAAAACCAGAAAGCCACCATGGTCCAGTCCTTTGCCTCCGGCGAAACCCAAAACGTCCATGAGTTGATGATCAACCTGCAAAAGGCCAGTTCCGCCATGCAGATGACCACGGCCGTGCGCAGCAAGGTCCTCGACGCCTATCGCGAACTGGTCAAAATCCAGTTCTAGGCCCGATTCCTGCTAGAGCCGCGTAAACGAAGCCCGCCAGGAGATCCGCCATGTCCGACTTTCTCAAGCAGCACTTCGAAAAGCTCATCCAATACTGGTCCAATCGCTCGGCTGCCCAACGCATCCTCCTGGCCGGACTGGCTGCCTCCCTGGTCATCGCCTTCGGAGTCATGCTCATTTTCCTCAATCAGACGGAAATGCGCGTCCTGTATACCAAACTGCCCCCTGAAGACGCCGCCCGGGTGGTGGAGTTGCTCAAGGCCTCCAAGACGCCCTATGAGCTGCGCGACAACGGAGCCACCGTGATGGTGCCGGCCGAAGCCGTGTACGAACAGCGGCTCAAGGTGGCTGGCGAAGGGGCCATGCGCGGCCAGGGCATCGGCTTCGAGCTGTTTGACGAACTCAAGGTGGGCCAGACCGATTTCGTCCAGCGCATCAACTACACGCGCGCCCTGCAAGGCGAACTGTCCCGCACCATTGCCGAATTTCCCCAGGTCGAAAAGGCCCGGGTCCATCTGGTGCTGCCGCAAAAAAGCCTGTTTATCGAAGAACAGAAAAAGGCCACGGCCTCGGTGGTCCTGACCCTGCGTCGGGGCCAAAAACTTGACGCCAAGCAGCTCCAGGGCATCGTCAATCTGGTGTCCATGTCCGTCGAGGGTCTGACCCCCGAGCATATCACCGTCACCGACACCACCGGCCAGTCCCTGTACCAGCCGCGCGGGGACAGCGGCCTGGACGGCATGACCACCACCCAGTTCGAATACAAGAACACCTTTGAAGCCAACCTGGAAAACCGCCTCGAACAAATCCTGACCCCCATTCTCGGCCCGGGCCGTTCCCTGGCCAAGGTCAATGCCGAGCTGGACTTTTCCCAGCGCACCACCCGCAAGGAACTCTACGACCCCAACGCCACGGTGGTGCGCAGCGAGCAGAAGAGCGACGAATCGACCTCCGGCACGGCCGCTGTGGACGCCTCCGGCGCAACCACCACCCCGCGCGGCGGCGGTACGGCCGTGCCCAATACCAATTTCCGGGGCGAAGGCTACTCCGGCACCGAGTCCACCCAGAAGTCCAGCCGTGAGAACAAAACCACCAACTATGAGATCAATAAGGAAGAACAAAACATCGTCAGCCCGGTTGGCGACTTGAAGCGGCAGTCCATAGCGGTTATCGTGGACGGGACCTACGAGAAGGTCGAGGGGACCAACACGTTTAAGTACCTGCCCCGCTCGGCCGAGGAACTGGAACGCATCAAGCAGATCGTGGCCCGGGCGGCCGGCCTCGATGGTTCGCGCGGCGACGAAATCCAGGTGTCGAGCTTCGAGTTCGGCGCTCCGGACGGATCGGGCGAACCGAGCCTGTTGCAGACCATGATGGAATACGCCCAACGCCTGGGCAAACCCTTCATCAATGGCCTGCTGATCTTCCTGTTCCTCATCCTGGTGGTTCGCCCGGTGGTGATGGCCCTTATTCGCCCCCGGGTTACCGAAGAGGAGATTGAAACCTTGGAACGTCTGCCCGAAGGCGAAGCCCGGCTGGCCCTGGCCGAGGCGGAAGAAAGCGAGGACGCAGCGGCCATGTTGGAACCGGGCCGGCAGTTCGAGCTGGCCAAGGGTCTGGCCCTGCAGCTGTTCGAAGAAAACATGGAGCAGTCCATTTCGCTCCTCAAATCCTGGCTCAAGCAGGAGGCATAACCCCGCATGGCCGCCATGATGACCGGACCGCAAAAAACCGCCATACTGTGTCTGGCGCTTGGCGAGAAATTCGCCGGAGAGGTCTTCAAACGCCTGGACCGGCGGGAAATCGCCACCATTTCCAAGGCGATGATGGAGATCGAGACCGTCCCCAAGGAACAGGTCGAGGAAGTCGTCCACGAGTTCAACGACGCCCTGCAGGTCGGCCGCGACATGGTCACCGGCGGCCCGGATCAGGTGCGACGCCTCCTGTCCAAGACGCTTGACTCCGACACGGCCAAGTACATCATGGAGACGCTCGAACTCGACACCGGCCCGACCCCCTTCCAGGAGCTCAGCAACGTCTCGCCGCGCATTCTGGCCCAGATCCTGCGCAACGAACATCCCCAGACCCTGGCCCTGATCCTCGGCCATCTCCATCCCGACCAGGCGGCCGAACTCCTCCAGAACCTTCCCTCGGGCGTGCGCGCCGAGGTGCTCATGCGCCTGTCGCGGCTCGAAGCCGTGGCCGAGGACATGCTCATAGAGGTGGACAAGGTCCTGCAAAACCAGTTGATCGCCATGGGCGGCAAGGAAGGCAAGAAGGTCGGCGGCATTACGGCCGTGGCCGAGATCTTAAACGCCGTGGACCGGGCCACCGAAGAGGAAGTGCTCTCCGAGATCGAAGAGGAATCGGCCCAGACCGCCGAGGACATCCGAAACCTCATGTTCGTCTTCGAGGACATCAAAGCCCTGGACGACCGGGCCATCCGCGAACTGCTCAAGGAAGTCTCCAACGAAGAACTGACTCAGGCCTTGAAAGGCGCTTCCGAGGAACTGCGCGACAAGTTTTTCCGAAACCTCTCCGAACGTGCCGCCAACATGATCCAGGAAGACCTGGAAATCATGGGTCCCATCCGTCTGGCCGAGGTGGAAGGCGCCCAGCAAAACGTGGTCAAGACCGTGCGGCGTCTGGAGGCCGAGGGCAAGATCGCCATCGGCCGCGGAGGCGGGGATGTCTTCATTTGACGCGGGGGAACCCGGCGTTCTGACCGGCCGGGTCATCCTTGGCCCGGGCCATGCCGGCCCGGGCGAGACCACCGTGGCCGAGCTTGAAGCCCACCGCTCGCCCGAAGAACTGGAAAAAGTCGAAGCCCGCTTCTGGGAGCGCCTGCGGGCCAAGGCCACGGCCAAGGCGGCTTCGGTCATTGCCGAGGCCATGACCGAGGCCGAGCGGCTGCGCACCAAGGCCCGGGAGGAAGGCTACGCCGACGGGCACGCGGCCGGCCATGCCGAGGCCACGGCTGCGGCCGAAGCCCAGGCCGAGGCCGAGCTGGCCCGCATGGCCGCCTCCTTCGGCGGCATGGTCGAGACCCTGGCCGGCGAACGCGGCCGGCTGTGGCAGCTCCAGCGCGAAGAATTTTTGACGCTGTTGCGGCTGGCCGTGGAGCGTGCCGTCAATGTCACCATTGACGAACGCCGCCAGGAAATCCTGGCCCATCTCCTCGACGAGTCCCTGGAAGCCATCGACGCCAAGGCCGAACCGACGCTCACCGTCCATCCCGAGGACGAGGCTCTGCTGCGCGAACTGCTCATACGGGCCAAGACCGAACGGCCCCAGCTGGACCGGGTGACGGTGCGGGTCAACCCGGCCTTCATCCCGGGCAGCCTCTACCTCGAATATCCCGAAGGTCTGGTCGACAACACCATCGCCAGCCGGTTTGCCGAGGTGGAAACGGTGTTTGCCCATCTGGCGGCGGCCGAGATGCCGGGCGAGGACGGCCCGGCCGGCGAAACCGGCGAGGCCGGGCTGCCCGGGGACGACCATGCCCACGGTTGACGCCTCCGGGGGCATTGCCCTGCTTGAGGCCATGCAGCCGATGAAGACCTACGGCAAGGTGTCCAAGGTGGTCGGGCTCATTGCCGAGGGACGCGGCATCCGCGCCCCGGTGGGGGCGGTGTGCCACATGCTGCCGGACGGCGGCGGCCCGGGCTCCGAGGTCCCGGCCGAGGTGGTGGGCTTTCGCGACGGGGCCTGCCTGTTTATGCCCTACGGCGACCTGCGCGGCATCGCGCCCGGGACGCTTATTCGCAACACCAGCACGCCGCCGCTTTTTCCGGTGGGCCGGCGCTATCTTGGCCGGGTCATCGACGCCTTCGGCAACCCCATCGACAACGGCGATCCCATTGCCCCGCGCCGCTTCAATCCGGTCTTCGCCCCGGCCCCGCCGCCCATGGAACGGCCGCGCATCTGCGACCCCATGGATGTGGGCGTGCGGGCCATAAACGGCTGCCTGACGCTCGGCAAAGGCCAGCGGGTCGGCATCATGGCCGGTTCGGGCGTCGGAAAATCGACGCTCATGGGCATGATCGCCCGCAACACCATGGCCGACATCAACGTCATCGGCCTTGTCGGCGAGCGCGGCCGCGAGCTGCGTGAATTTATCGAAAAAGACCTCGGTCCCGAGGGCATGGCCCGGTCGGTGGTGGTGGTGGCCACCTCGGACCAAAGTCCGCTCATCCGGATGCGCGCCGCCTACGCCGCCACGGCCATGGCCGAATTTTTCCGCGACGAAGGCAACGACGTCATTCTCATGATGGACTCGGTCACCCGGTTTGCCATGGCCGGGCGCGAAGTGGGGCTGGCCGCCGGCGAACCGCCGACCACGCGCGGCTACACGCCCTCGGTTTTCGCCCAGTTGCCAAAGCTCCTGGAGCGGGCCGGGCGCAATGCGCTGGGCAGCATCACCGGCATCTACACCGTGCTGGTTGACGGCGACGATTTCAACGAACCCATTGCCGACGCCGTGCGTTCGATTCTTGACGGGCATATCGTGCTCACCCGCGATCTGGCCGACCAGGGGCACTTTCCGGCCATCGACGTGCTCAAAAGCATCAGCCGTCTGCGCTCGGACGTAACGCCCAAGGACGCCCTGGACGCCTCCCGGGAGCTGATCCGGCTGCTGGCCACCTACCGGCGGGTGGAAGACATGGTCAACATCGGGGCTTACGCCCGCGGGGCCAATCCGGAGATCGACCGGGCCATCGACATGATCGGCCCCATCAATACCTTCCTGCGCCAGGACGTGGCCGAAAGCCAGACCCTCGAGGCCTGCTTCCAGGCCATTCTGGCCCTGATCGGCAAGAAATAAATCCGTCCCCCGCTCCATTGGCCCCAGTTCCCGCCCAGACGCCGCCCTGTCCGCCGGCTGTCCCCTGACGCCGCCCGTCGCGGCAGGGCAACGACGCCGCCGCGCGCCGTCGCCGGATGGCCGGGAGCGTCACCGGACCGCCGGGCCGCTCCCCGTCAGCGGTCCAGCGGCGGCTGTCGGCCATTGTCCGGCGCGCCTCTCGCTTCGCACAAACCGCAGCAGAACCCAAAGCAGGGAGCACAGCGCAAACGGGGCAATCTGGACGCCCGTCTTGACCGACAGGGCAAAGGCCAACAGCGGCGACACGTAGGCCAGGCCGATAACGCCCTTTTCCCAGGCCGAAAACGCCAGACCGGTCCTTTGGGCGTAGCTGAACAGGCATGCCAGGCCGACCAGGAGAACGACCCAGTCGTAGCCAAAGGAATAATACGGGAAAAGCAGAATGCAGACCGACGCGACGGCCACGCGGAGGCATCTGTCCGCAGGGCTTCGCCAGACGAAAGCGACCGCGCCCAGGGCTGCGACGGAAACAACGATCTGCACAGCCATCGCCACGGCATTCGGACAGCCAAGGCCGCGCGCCGCCGCATAGGCGGACATCATCTTGGCCAGGGGAAACGCCTCCCCGGACAACAACTGCTGGGCAAGCCGGGCATTATCGAAAAAAGCCTGCCACGTCCCAATTCCGAAGACGGCCAAGGAACCGGCGTACAAGCCGAAGACCGTCCCCAGACAGGTCACGACGGCCGCTCTGTGCCCCCCCGCCGCCAACGCCACCAAGGCCGGCAGGGCCAGATGCGGCTTATAAAACGCCAGCCCGAGGCAAAGGCCGGACCAAACGTCCCGCCGTCCGGCCAGGAGCAAGGCTCCGCCAAGGAAAGCGCCCGTCAGCAGGCCGTTTTGTCCATTGACAATGGCCGCAAACACTGCCGGAAAAGAAAATACCAGCAGGGGCAACGGCAGCGGGAGGCCGACCGGTCCGAAACGCGCCAGCGTCACGTAAAACAGCCCCGTCGTCACACAGAGAAAGGCCAACAAGGAGGCGGGAAAGGGCAGAAGGCGCAGCGGCAAGGCAAAAAACAAGAAAGGCGGCGGGTAGATCATCGGGAGCGCCTGTCCCATGGCGACGCCGGCCGCCTTGGACTCATAGGCATCGAGAATTGTTATGGCGTAGACATCTTTGGGGGAATGCTCGTGCAACACCTGGGATGTCGCGTAGTACAAGACATAATCGCTTCCAAAACGAATATTGGACGCCGTTGAATAGCGCTCGTTGACAATCAGAAGAACGATTGCGGCCAATGTATAGGCGACGACAAGCATCCACGAATAGACAAGGGCCCTTTCCCTGCTCAAAAACAACATGCCCGCCCCCTGGCTTGGCCCCTTCGTGACCCCGCGAGCCGGGACACGAGAGATCGCGGCCGGTCTGGAGATCTCCCTGCCCGTGGCTCAGACGCCCGCATCCGCGCCCTTGCGCTTGGCCGTGTACATGGCGGCGTCCGCTTCCTTTAAAATCGCGTCCGGGTCGTGATCCTCTTCCTGGCACAGCTTGATGCCGATGCTGGCCGACCCGGTATGCCGGATGTCGCCCAGGACGTAGGGCACGGCCAGGGCCTGCTGGATTTTTGCCGCCACCAGGCCGGCGCGCTGCCCGGCCTGGGCCGCGTCGTCGCCCAAACCCTCCAGCAGGACGACAAACTCGTCCCCGCCCAGCCGGGCGACCATGTCGCTCACCCGCACCGTCTGGAGCAGCCGGCGAGCCACCTCCACCAGCAGACGGTCGCCGACCGCATGGCCGTGCGTATCATTGAGCTGCTTGAAATTATTCAGATCGACAAACAGCACGGCCAGATATCCGTGGCCGATCCGGCCGGCAGGCAAGGCCTGTTGGAGACGGTCGAGCAGGAGCCGGCGATTGGGCAGGCGGGTCAACGAATCGTGAAAAGCGATGTCGCGCAGTTCCTCTTCCAGGCGCTTGCGCTGGGTGATGTCCCGGGCAATGCCCATGAGGACCGCTCCGGTTTCTTCGGCAAAGAGCCGAATCCCGCGCACTTCCAGGTGGATCAGTTCCCCGTCTTTGCGGCGATTGACGGTTTCAAAAACAATCGGCCGGTCGGCATCCATATTCCGGTGGAAATCGACCACGGATTGCGGCGTATGATTGACGTCGAGATCGGCCGGCCCCATGCGAAGGAGTTCTTCGCGGGAATAGCCGGTCTGCCGCTGGGCCTCGCGATTCACATCCAGAAACCGTCCGTGCATATCGCCCAGGAAAATGGCGTCGCTGGCATTTTCAAACAGTCTCCTGAAAAGCTCCTCGCTCTTTCGCAGTTCGGTGGTGCGTTCCGCGACCCGGTCCTCCAGCAAGGCCCGCTCCTTGGAGAGGTCGACGAGGGCTTTTTTCCGCTGGGCCATGACCCGCAACAACTGCATGACCAGCAACGCCTGGGCCGCCAGCAGCGCCACGACGACGACAATCTGCCAGCGGTAGGCGTCCCAGGCCGAGAACGGCTTGTTGATCACAACACTGCCCGGCGGCAGGGCGGCGGGGGAAACGTCAAATTTCTGTAAGACCGTGTAGTCAAAGATATCCGTGGCTGGGGCCGTCATCACCACCGGGAGTGCGTCCGCCTTGGTCCCGCCAAGCACTTGCAAGGCCAACTTCGCTGCGGCCCGGCCCTGATCCTGGCCGGTCAGAATATGCCCGCCGATGACGCCGGTATCCAGGTGGAAATCCCAGAAGGTGTACACCGGGAAAGGGCTGACCCCGGCAATCAACCGGCCGCTTTCCACCGAAGTCAAAGCCCGGTCGACGGCCTGGTCCCGCGTCTGGCCGCCGAGGAACACCAGCGTCTGGCGTGGCAGTTTGGCCAGTCTTTGGCGGATGTCCTCCAGGGAGGCGTCTTTGAGGACGACCACCGAAAACCGCTCCGCCAGCTGGGGCAGGACAGACGTCTCGGCCACATGGCTTATGCGCGCACTGCTGACGTCCCCGGTCGAAAGGACGAAAACCAGCGTCCGGGTGTCCGGGTGCACCGTCAGGGCCATAGCCACCGTGTCCTGAAAGCTGATTTCCTCATTGACGCCTGTGATGTTGCCAATGCCCTGCAACACGTCCGGCGTAAAATAGTTGTAGCCGCAAAAAACAATGGGGATGCCGGGAAAAAGCGTCTCCCGGTATTTGATCGCAAAGTCGAAAGCGGCGTTGTCGGACACGACCAAGAGATCGGGACGGTAGTTGGCGTATTTGATCTTCATGGCCTGGGCCAGCGGATCGAGCTGGTTGCCATAGGCAAACCGCCGGCTGTCCAGGTATTCGTAACAAATATCGGTGTTTTCACCGACACTCCCGAGACGTTCCCGAAATCCTTCTTCAACGCCATCGCTCCAGGAATACCCGCGATGGTAGGAATTGATAAAAATAATGCGATACTCAGGTATTCCAACGGCAAAGCACGAGGAGACAAATCCCAGCCCAAGCAACGGAAGCATCGCCCAACACAGCAGAGCGCAACAAAATTTGCGGGAAAGGACGCGGACTAGACTGTGCATGGGAAGTGTTTCGACATGGCAAACCTTCTGCGTCCCGGTATAGATGCAGTGCATAACAACCGCCCCTTGACGCCGATGAAGCCTTGGGCAGAGACGTCCCCTGGAGAGCCGCAACAGGCCATCTCCTTGGATTCAGGCACCAACGGCAGGTACGGCCCGGGGGAGAGAGGAATCCTTTATCAGCACAATGGACGTCTGACCGAAGCTTGCTCGAAATATTCGCACACCCTACTTGGAAGTGCAAGACGAGGGACAGTGCCCTGTTGCCGCTGCCGGCGCGGTCCGCGCGTCCCAAAAGCGCCCGCCGCCCTGCTGCGTGTCTTCGGCCCGGGCAGCGCGCCCCGACGTCCGATCCTGGTCGCCGGCCATCACTGGCCACGACGCCAGCCAGACGGCAGGCCTCCGGCGGCCCGCCGGTCCAGCGACCAGGACAAAAAAGCCCCGGCGTAACCCGGGGCTTTTTGATGGTATCGGGGGCAACGCCGCTACTGCGACAGTTCCTGGATGGCCTGGGCCACCGGCTTGTTGCCGGGCAGCACGGCCTGGGGATTTTTCGCGGCCAGGGTCTTAAGCGCCGCCAGCGCCCCGGCCCGGTCGTTTTTGTCGTGTTCGAGCACCACGCTCTTATTGAAGCTGGCAATCACGTGTCCGGGATTGACGGCAATGGCCTTATTAAAGCATTCCAGGGCCTTGTCGAATTTCCCCACATGCCGGTACATGACGCCGAGGTCGGTGGTCACATCCGGGTTGCCCGGTTCCAGGGTCAGGGATTTCTCATAGGCCGGGATGGCTTTCTCCGGCTGGTCGGTGTCGAAATAGAGGTTGCCAAGCTCGGTCCAGGCCGCCACGTTGGCCGGTTCAAGCTGGGTCTGTTTCTCCAGGGCCTTGATACGCTCGACCAGGGCCGGGGCCGGGGCCTGTTGCTCCTGGGCCTGCGGCGGCATCTGCTGCTGGGCGGTCGGGGCCGCGCCCCGGGTGGACGGGGAATCCATCATGCCCCGCAGGGTAAATCCCAGAAAAACGCCGGCCAAAAGGGCCAGCCCGGCCCCTAAGATAGCCGCGCTGCGGCTGACAGTGGCTGCATTGCCGGAATTGGTGGACGCCATGGGCTCTCCTTTTGCTGCGGGAATATCGTGCGCCCGGCAACCTAGCAATGTCGCCGGGAAATGTCATCGGGTCAAAAAAAACCGGGGCAGTCGAAACCGCCCCGGGCAGGGGAAGGAGACAGAGGGTAACTTTCACGGGTTCTGGTCTATGGAGACGACAGGAACTGCCTATCTGTTCCCATCGATTGTCGGAGCCTCGACGATGCGTCGCAGGCGTTCAAACTCATCCGGGGTGATGGCCCCATCGGCCAGACGCAGGCGCAGGATGCGCAAGGCGTCGTCGCGGTCGGCATCGGCGCTGCGGCGGGAATCCGTGCGCCTGGTGGGAAAGAGCATCCGGACCAGGATGAGGACTGCGGCCAGTCCGAGGATGACCAGAAGGGGCGTCATCCACCTGCCCAGAAAGAAATAACCGTCATAGAAACACATGGTCGTCTCGTTGCGGACCCGGGACAGGCCATGGCCTGTCCCGGGATACGCCCTGGTTACTGACAGCCGCCGCCGTGGTAGCCGCCCATCATGCCGCCGCCCATGCCGCCGCCCATGCCGCCGCAGCCGCCGCCGGCAAAGCCTGCGCCGATCTCCTTGGACACCTGGATGCGGAACTGGGTGCGCTCAGACAAAAGCTTGGCCTGCAATTCGCCGATCTGCTTGGTCAGGGCGTCAATCTTGGCCTGATCCGGGGCCTGACCCACGGACAGGGCGTTTAATTCAGCCATCTTGACGCCCAGGTCAGCCCGCATCTGGGCGGTCTTGGCCGCAAAGGCATCGTGGAGTTTCTGGAAGGCCGCCTGCTTTTCCGGGGTCAGCTGGGCCATGCCGCTGCCCGCGCCGGGGCAGTTGCCCTGTCCGCCGCCCATGCCGCCGCCCGGACGGGCCAGAGCCATGGTCGAAGTGAGAGCCAGGGTGGCCAAAGCCGCCAGTGCGATATGAAGCGTCTTGCTGCGCATGGAAATTCCTCCGTTTGGAGAGTCGGCCGCAGCCGGCATCTCTGCGTTGTTCCCGGGCGAACGCCCGCTGGATGAGGCACTTATTGCAGCCGCCGTGCCATCCTTTTTTTCCCTTTTATAACTTGATATTAGACATACTCTCCCGGCTTTCAGGCTGCCACCGGCCTGCATAGATTCTGCCCATTGCCGGCCGCAACACAGGGGTTTGTGTATAGTTTCCATACACACAGCAGCAGGACAACATCCTGGGATAAAACACTAAAATCAGGCAAAGCCGTCCCTGTCGCCGCCATTTCCCCGGCAGGCCGGCCGCAGTGTCTCAAAAATATCCACCGGCCGGGGCCGCCGCGCCAACGCCGTGGCCCCGATGGCGGCCTCGCTCCAGGGGTCGGCCTCCTCCGGCTCCTCGGCCGCCTCCCGGGCCGGTGGCAGCGCCCGGTAGTCGAACATGGCCCGCCCGGCGCTCTCCCGGCCAAGCCGCCAGCCCACCAGCAAAAAGGCCATGGCCGCGCCCAGATGGGCCAAGACCTCCAGCCACTGCCAATCTCCTGCCTGTCCGGTCATCTGCACTCCTCCTCGGTTGGGGCCTCGGCCAGCACCGCGTCAATCAACTGCGCCGCCGGCATCCTGGCCGTTTTGGCCATGCCCGGAGCCAGAGGCCGGGCCATGCAGGCATGGCAGGCCTCGTCGTAGATGTGATCCTCCCCGGTGGTGTCGATGTCCTCGACATTGCGCCGGTCCGTGGCAAGGAGCGGAATGGTGCGGATAAAATCCTCACATGTTTCGTAGACCTGGAGCATGGGCGGCCCGTCCTCGCGCGGGCGCAGCCGCTCGTGAAACTGGCGGATCTTGATCGTACGCGAGGGGTCGCCCGGGGACAGATAGACCCCGGCCCCGGCAAACACCTCGGCCGTGCTCGGTCCCTGGCCGCCGCCGCGATAATCCGGCTTCCTGGCAAAACAGTCCGGCCCGCACAAACGGGTCACCCGTCGCCCGGCCAACCCCAACCGGGCCTCGCGCTCGACAACCCCGGCCGCAATCTGGGAATCCGTCAACCGCAGCCCCTGGTTGGGCGAGCCATTGGACCCGTACCACTCGGCAAAACGGAAAAGCCGCCCATCCGCGTCCACCCACCACCAGCCAACCGAAAACGGCGCGCCATAGCCCCAATCAAACGTCATGAAGAGCGGCGCGTCCTCCGGCACCGGCCGGGGTTTGACGACATGCAGCCGCCGCGAAAATCCGAAGGCCTGACCCATGAACACGTCCCAGTCGCCCTCCAGATAGGCCGTGCGATACGGCTCGGGCAGGGCCATAAGCCGGGCAACATAGCCCGGATCGCGCTCCATCAGGATGCGGTTGTCGGACAGCCGGCCCGGAATATAGCACCGCAGCATCCCGCCCTCGGCCGCAGGCGCCCGGCGGCATTCCCCGGGCGGGGCGAAATCCACGAACCGGGCCTTGGCAAAACCATGGCCCACGCCGCCCGGATTGGTGGCGCAGACAATGCCCGGCACCCGGTGCCGCAGCGCCGCCGGCACCTTGATGGCGCAGCGCACCCGCCCTCGCAGATAGTCGTACTGAAACTCCGTGAAACTGGTCAGTTCGTCGATCAGAAGCAAATGCAGCTCCGCCCCCTGATACCGGAACACGTCCTTTTCGCGCTGACAGCCGCAAAAGTTGAGCATGGAACCATTTTGAAACTCGAAACGCTGTTTCGAGTCCCGATACGTCCCCAACGCCTTGGGGAATTGATCCAAGGCCGGCAGGATATGGTTGCGCTCCAATTCCGACATGGTCCGCCGAAACAGATAGGCCCGCAGCCCCGGCACGCGCAGACACATGATCAAGGCCTCAAACCGCAGGGCATGGCTCTTGCCCGGCCCGGCCGCCCCGCCAAACACAATCTCGTTGGCCCGGCAGGCATGGAGCCGGGCCTGAAGCGACTGGGGCCGATATTCCAGGACCAGACGACGGTCGCTCCCCCCAGGATGTGCCGAAATATGGTCAATTTGCTGCACGCCCAGCTCCCTCTCGATCCAGACCATTTTGCAATATGCTCAAATAACACTGTTTTATTCTGGCACGAAACAGGCACCCCTCTCTCCCATCGACATCCAGCGCTCCAAAGGAGGCGACCATGCGGCCCCACCTGCTCAAATATCTCTGCATCATCGTCGCCACGGTGCTTATGGCCGTCGCCGGAACCACGCTCTCGCTGTCGCGGCCCGCGCCGACCGGCTACTCCCGATTGCTGGGCCGGCAGGCCGCCATAGCTCCGGACGCCGTCACCGACTGCCGCATGGCTGCGGCCCGCCTGCATGCCGTAAGTCCCGACACCGCCATCCCCGACGAGGCCTTCGACAGCCTGCTCCTCCAGTGCCGGCAGGCCGCCAAGTCAGACACCACCCGCCCGGCCACCGCCCGGATGTGACCCTGGCTCAACCGTCCGACAGCAATGTCGTCTGCTCATCCTCCCGAAGCGGCTCAGGAAACGGTATACAGGTCACCACCGTCAGCGGTTGCGCATGACCCAAGCCGCCCTCCTCTTCCCGGGCCTTTTCTTTCAAATGCCGGGACAGGGCCGCCAAGGCCTGGGGCTTGCTAAAAAGCTTCACCCGCACCCCCTTGCCCGGCGTCTCCACAATCTCCGACACGCAGGCCGCCTGATCCGGCGTCAACGCCTTCGACGGGTGCAACCGCACCTCGCCTTCGCCGCCCCAGGCCACAAAATCCCGCAGGTCGGCAAAGGCCAGACGGGCCAGCTCCAAGGCTACCCGGTCCTGGGTGATTTCCATCCGCCGGCTACGCTGCGCCATGGCGGCCTCTATGGCTTCGCACACCTGAGCCAGGCCCCGAAGCCGCGCCCCGACGCCCCGGGCGCTCCTTTCGCTGTACCCGGCCCGCACGGCCGCTGCTGTCGTATCCCAGTCCTGCAGATATTCTTCGACAAACCGCTGCTGCCGATCCGTCAAACGCTTGACTTGGTCCTGCATCAGGCAATCCCTTCTGTGCTGTGGGTTGAAAGTGCGCGCATTGGCGAGGCTGGGTCTGCGGCTGGAGTGGGGAGTTGACGCGGAGGGATGGGGCGGTTGCCAGGTGAGCACGCCGCAGAAAAATGCGGCCGGGCCGGTTTGCGCAAGGCTTTGCTTGTGCAAACCGGCCCGGCCGCTGGCGACTTGGGGTCTGGATTTCGGGAGCTGATCCTGGCGCGGCTTCCGCGTCGGGACCAGCTCCCGAAATCCAGACCCCATCTTCCCGCCCTTCCGCTGCCGCCGCCTCCACCGCCGCCACCCCATCCGGGGGTCCGGGGGGGTGACCTCCCCGGCGGGTGCAGGGCAGCGCCCTGCCAGGGTCCGGGACAGCGTCCCGGCAGGGTCCGGGCAGCGCCCCGGCAGGGGCCGGGGCACTGCCCCGGCCGCCGGTCCCTAGTGCAACAGGCGGGAAGGGCCGGACCAGTGCCACAGGGCGAGAATATCGGCCAGGGACAGGTGGGGATTGAGCGCGAGCAGTCGATCGAGGGACATGGTGTGTGCTCCTGTGCTGTTACGCGGCCATGTTTTCTTCGAGGATGGTGAGACGGGTGGCATGGGATTCCAGGCGTTCGGCCACGCGCTCCATTTCGCTGCGGGTGGGGTAGCCCCGGGCGAGTTCCAGGCGGCAGTCGTTCTGGGCTTTTTCGTAGGCGCGCATCCGCTCCTGGAGGCTGTCGATGGCCCGGGCCACGTCATTGACCCATTTGCGGGTGAAAAAGAGCACCATGGCCACGAGAAAGGAAACCCAGGCAGGCAGCAGCAAGGCATCAGGGGTCATGGTTTTACCTCCGGCGATGGTTGGGGTTTGGCAAGCAGCGGCAGGGCTTTTTCGGCCAGATCGATGCCGGCCTGGGACCCGATGGCGGTCAGGGCAATATCGGTAATGGCCTGGATTTCGTCCGGGGTAAGGCCCATGCTCCATTTCCGGCTGAGAGCCACGGCGGCGATGGCCAGGACGGCGGCCCAGAGTTTGCGCGAGGCGATGGGGGCGTTCCCGTTCATGCGTACCAGCTTTCGGGCATGGGTTTGGAGGAACTGACGCCGCAATAGGGACAGACATATCCGTCGCCTATGGCCATGCGGCTGATCGAGCCGGCAAAGACGGTGCCGCAGAGCGTACAGCTGCGATGCACCTTGTCCGAGACATAACATAATGTCCCATCTTCACTGAAGGTTGTGTAATTGGACAGGACCGCATTGCGCAGATCGGCCGGCATGGCCGGCAGGCCAGAGTGTGTGTTCATGTTGCACCATCCTTGTTTCCAAAAGGACCATGGAAGGCGGACATCGACCAGTCAGTCTATGTCAAAAATAAATTTCCATATCCCAAACGAGCTTTACAGGGGGGCAGCGCTTGGGCCAAGGTGCTCCAGTGACAACTCAAACCAATGGAGAATCTATGGGTGCGCGTGTGGCAGCGGTGGTTTTGGCGTTCCTGGCCTTGGCCGGGTGCGCCGGCCAGGGCGGGGGAATGGGCGGCGGGCAGCCGCCGAAGATGACGGTGTCCGATTTTTACGGTTTTTGTTCGTCGCTGCCGACGCCCAACGCCTGTCTTTCCGATCCAATCTGCAATCGGTATCGCCAGGAGTTGTCCGAGGCGCCGGCCGAGCTGTCGGCCTGTCTGGCCATGTGCCGCAAGACGAGTGACGCCCTGTATACGGACAATCTGATCAACGGCTGCGGGGGGGTGCTCGATCGGGCATCGGATCTGTGCGACCAGTTTTGCCGCCGCCACGATCCGTCCTGAACAGTACGTTTCTTTCCACCTGTTGTTGCGACAGCCTGCGGTTGGGGCTATAGACCGGGATACCTGACACGATCGAGCGAAAGCGCAGCGAACAGTATGGGAGTCCCATGGCTGACAGCAAGAAAGGAGACGCCGGCCCGGCCGATGCCCGGGAGCTCGGCAACCAGGCGTTGCTGGCCGGTTTCTGCGCCTTTGAGCAGGCCGCTCAAACGCACAGCGATCTGACCTATCGCACAGACGGCATGGACCGTCTGGAGTGGCTGTCCAAGTCCGGGGCCAGGGCGCTTGGCTACGACGATGCCGCAGGACTGCTTGGCCGCACGGCCGGCGAGGCGCTCTACCGGGCTGTCCGGGAACGCGATCCCCTGCTGGAATCCCTGACCGCCAGCCAGGGTCCGGTGTGTCTGGAAGAGCTTTTGCGCCGCGCCGACGGATCGACCATGGCCGTACGCACCCGGGCGATCCGACGGAGCGGCGCAAACGGGGGCATGGAAGCCCATGTCCTTATTCTCTCAGGTGAAATCGAGGCCCGCCTCATTCTGGCCAAGGCCCTTCGGGAGATGGAAACCATCTTTGACAATGCCCTGGTCGGCGTGCTCTTGGCCCGGAACCACCGTTGCGAAAAAATAAACGCCCGGGGAGCTGAATTGCTTGGCCGCACTGCCGGGGAACTGTACGGCGCGACCGCCGAGAGTCTCTTCCCCAGCCCCGAAAGCCACGCGCTCTTTCTCAAAACCGCCTATGAGGACCTCTGCGCCAACGGGAGACATATCGGGGAATACACCCTGCGCCGCTCGGACGGTTCCCCGCTGGTCTTGCGCGCTGCCGCCCGGATGATCAGCCCCTGCGATGCGGCCGAAGGCGTGATCTGGGCCTTTGACGACGTCACCGAGCAAAAGCGCCTGGAGCAGGAGCTTTTGGCCTCCAAGCGGGCAGCCGAAACGGCGAACACCGCCAAGACCCAGTTTTTGGCCAATATCAGCCATGAACTGCGCACGCCCTTAAACGGCATCCTGGGCATGTCCCAGCTGCTGCTTGACAAGGAAACCGATGATGAAGCCCGGGAATACCTGGGCATCATCAAACAGTCGGCCAGCACGCTGGTGCATATCGTCGGTGATTTGCTCGACTTGTCCAATGTCGAATCCGGGCGGATACGGCTGACCGAACGGGAGTTTGACCTCAAAGACGAACTCACGCCGCTTCTGCGCAATTTTGCCGCCCAGAGTCTGCTGCGTTCCTTTGAGTTCACCTACGTTTTCGATCCACTGCTGCCGACACGGGTCGTCGGCGACGCCAACCGGGCCAAACAAATTTTGATCAATCTCCTGTCCAATGCCTTCAAATACACGAAGAAAGGACATGTCGCCGTTCGCATCGGCCTGGACAAGCCGGGTCTTGACCGTCAGCCGGCCGACCAGGGCACCGGCAACACCTCCACGCGCGTGCGCCTGCTGTTGGCTGTGGAGGATACCGGCGTCGGGATTGATCCCGGGGCAACGGCCACCATTTTCGAGCCGTTTGGCATCGGCGAGAACTATCTAACCAAAAAGTACAGCGGGGCCGGCCTGGGGCTGGCTATCGCCCGCAAGCTGGCCACCATGCTTGGCGGCGACATCACCTTCTCTTCCAACCCGGGCCAGGGGAGCACGTTTTACGCCACGCTGGAATGCGGCCTGCCCGCCGCCGAGCGCCCTCCCCGGCTCCACCCCAGGCCGCCCCTGGCCGTCCCGGCCGCCCCGGCCGCCCAGGCCGCCCCACCCGGCGGGGGCCTGCGCATTCTTCTGGCCGAGGACGAGCCGGTCAACCGCATCTTCACAGTCCGCGCCCTGCAAAAGCTCGGGCACACCGTGGACAGCGCCGCGGACGGACGGGAAGCCCTGGTCATGCTGGGCCGGGCGGCCTACGATCTGGTGCTCATGGATATCCAGATGCCGCGCTTAAACGGCCTGGAGGCCACGCGGCTCATCCGGTCGGGCCAGGTCCAGGGCCTTGCCCCCACCATCCCGGTAGTGGCGCTGACAGCCTACGCCATGGATTCGGATCGGGAAAAAGGACGGGAGGCCGGCATGGACGAGTATGTGACCAAACCGTTCGAGCCGGCCGAGCTGGTGGCGGCCATGGCCCGGGCGATGGCCAAGTAGGATACTGGCCCGGTCCCGATAGCCCCGGACAGGATGATCGCATAAAAAAACCGGCCCACGGCGGTTTTTTTATTGGACACCAAACCAGGGCCTAGCCGCAGTGGCCGGCGATATAGCGGCCAAGGCGCGAAAGGCCTTCCTCGATGTTTTCCAGGGAATTGGCGTAGGAAAAACGCAGATGCCCCTCGCCGCCGGGGCCGAAGTCAATGCCCGGGGTGACGCCGACATGGGCTTTTTCCAGGATGTCATAGGCCAGGGCCAGGGAATCGGGGTGCAGGTGGTCGGTGCGCACAAAGACGTAAAAGGCCCCGGTGGGTTCGGTGCGCGGAGCCAACCCCAGCTTGGCCAGCCCGGCGAGCAAGGCCCGACGCCGGGCGTCATAGGTCTGGCGCATCGCCTCGGCTGCGGCCAGACCATCCGGCGAAAGCGCCGCCAGCCCGGCCCACTGGGACACCGAGCCGGCGCAAATGAACAGATTCTGCTGGAGCTTTTGGAGCAGCCCCATCATGGGGGCCGGGGCGATCAGGTAGCCCAGGCGCAGGCCGGTCATGGCGAACCGTTTGGAAAACCCGTTCAAGACCAGGGCGTCGTCGGAAAATTCCAGGGCGCAGCGGGCGGCTTCGCCGTAGGTCAGGCCGTGGTAGATCTCGTCGGAAATGACCGGAACGCCGGTGGCGCAGGCCGCCTCGACGGCTTCCGGGGCAATGAGCGTGCCGGTGGGGTTGGCCGGGGAATTGAGCAGGATGCCGGCGGTCCCTTCGTTGACGCTGTCCCAGACGAGCTGCGGCGTCCACTGGAAGCCGTCCTCCTCGGCCACGGGCACGTAGCGCGGGACAAGGCCGGTAAAGCGCAGAAAATTGGGATAGCAGGCATAGGCCGGGTCGGTCAGCAGGATGTGCTTTCCCGGCTTGGCCATGGCCCCGAAGGCCAGCAGCATGGCCGGGGAGGTGCCGCCGGTGACCAGCACCCGGTCCGGGGACACGGCCACGCCGTATTCCCGGGCGTGCAGGTCGCAAATGGCCTGGCGCAGTTCCGGGATGCCCAGGCTGTGGGTATAGTGGGTGCGCCCCTCGGTCACGGCCTTTCTCGCCGCCTCCTTGACGCAGTCCGGGATATCGAAATCGGGTTCGCCGATTTCGAGGTGGATGACCCGGTTGCCGGCCGCCTCGATGGCGTGGGCGCGTTCGAGGATGTCCATGACGAGAAACGAGGTGATGTCCTTGCAGGCGGGATTCATGCTTGGCCGTCCGGTTGTGGTGGGTGGAGACGGGAAGGTGTAGCGCTGCGGGCGGCTGTCGGCAAGAGCGCGAAACGACACGGCTCTTTTTGCCGGCCGCCGGTCCCTCGCTCCAAACGGCAACCGCCCGGCCGGGCAGCCCCGAGAGCTGCCCGGCCGGGCGGTTGCAGGATCGCCTCTTCAGGCCGGAAATCGCGTGTGGTGTTCGGGCCTTTCCGTTAGCGTTTGCCAAACGCCAACACTGTGCATTTATAATTTTTATTCACAAAAAACATACTTGTTTGTTGTGAACGCGGCACTAGGCCGGCTCCGGCTCCGAATGCGGCGGTTCCTGGGGATTTGGCGCCTGTTCCGCCTGCTGTTGCTGCTGCACGGCGGCGGCCGACACGCCCGAGGGATGGGCGTAGCGGTCGTTTAAGGTCTGGATGAAGCGTTCGCTGTCGGCGATGACCGAGACGAGGAGCTTTCGGTACTTGGCTCCCCAGCCGGCCGGCTCCACCCGGAAAATCGAGCGCCAGGGGGCGGTATTCTTGTAAAAGGCCCGCACCAGCCCCTCGCGGATGGGACCGTAGGGATAGCTCTTGGCCACCAGCCGGGCCACGGCCGCCGCCGACCACTTGCGCGCCAGCATGTGCAGCCAGCCCGCCCCGCCCAGACACACGGCCAGAAACGGGATGGTCCGCCAGGTTTCATCGAACACCCAGCCAAGCCAGGCCGGCGACACCCCGGCCGTGAACGGATGGCCGGTCAGCAGATACAGCGCCAAAAGCACGATCCCGATGCCGCCAAAGAGCATGGCGTCGCGCGAAAGCGTGCCCGAACGCCAGCGCATGAGCATGTGGCGCAGCTCCGGCACCCGCACGTCCTCAACTTCCCGGGCCAGCTTCTCAAGCTCCCCGACAATGCGATAGGCCCGCTCCACCCGCACCTGGTTCATGCGGGTATGAATGCTGGCCAGATCGGCGTCGCGCTTGGCCTCGAAGCGTTGGCGCAGGGCCGGGTCGGCGATGGGCACGGCGGCCGAGGGCGAATAGATGCGATAAAACTTGCCGGCCGTGAGGCCCTGCTGGGCCAGGGCGCGCTGCCACGCGCCCACGACCTCTTCAGGGTTGTCCTCACGGGCGGCAATGTCCATTTGGTTCAGGATATAAATAAACTTATTGGAGTCGCGGCGGTTGATGGTGGCCGCCACAAGATGGGTGAGGGTGTCGCGCATGGCCCCGGGTTCGGGACGGCGGGCGTCAAACAGCACCAGCACCAGATCGGACAGGTCCATGATGTGGTTGGTGATGCGCAGCGTGGCCGTGCGCTGGGCGTCGGCGTCAAACCCCGGGGAGTCGATCAGGATCAGCCCGCGCAGCTTGTCGCTGGGGCAGGTCTTGAGCCGGATATAGGAATCGATGCGGCCGCCCTCGCCGGGTTCGACCTTTTCGAGTTCCTCGCTCATCTTGTAAAAGGGGAAGCGCAGGTCGGCGTTGAGCGCCGTGCCGGGCAGCACCCGGGATTCGCCGGCGGCGTTGTAGCAGACCACCGTGAACTTGTCGTCCACGGCGTGGGAGCCGGTCTGCTGCACCGGGATGTCCAGGTAGTTGTTGATGAAGGTCGATTTGCCGGCGGAAAAGGGTCCCAGGATGGAAATGAGCGGCCACCAGGCGATCTGGGAGACCGTGGACTGATCGTGGGCAATAAGCCCCAGGCCCCGGCAGACCTTGTCGAGTTTTTTGAAACTGCCGACCGCCTCGACCAGAAGCGGGTTCTCCAGTTGCAGATGTTCCTTGAGGCTTGTCAGCCTGTCATGCAGTCTGCCGTCTTCCATGCCCCCCCCCTGCCCAAGTCGAGTGGCCTTCTCTATCAAATGATTCGGGATTCGTCGAGGCGGCAAGGCTTGCCAGGACCAAGAAACCACGGATTTCGCTCTCCCGGGGCTTGCCCAGGGCCGCGCATACCCGCTATCCCCGGGCTGCGCGGCCGCAACGCGCCGGGACGGCCCGCGCCGGACCGGCGCGCCGACCAGCCGCAACCCCAAAGGATGACGCCAGCCCATGCCCAAAAGCCCAGTCGCCGCGCCCCTCCGGACGCCGCCCGTATCGCCGGCGGCAGCGGTCTATTGGGCCTTCGCCCTGGCCCTTGTCTGGTTTTTTTATGGAGAATTTCTCTTTTCCGACCGGGTCGGCATCCTCGACTGGTCCAAGGACCTTTTTTATTTCGCCTTCCTCCACGACGCCCTGACCCGGTTCAGCCAGCTCCCGGCCTCGTTTCTGGTCATTCCCCAGCAGATCGACTGGTTTTCCACCCTGCAAGACCTGTCCTACTGGTCCAATCCCGAGGTCATAAGCCTTTCCCCCCTGCTCCCTCTGGCCGTTGTCCTGCCGTTCATGGCCTTTGTGAAAACCTATTTCGGGCTGCACCTGCTGGCGGCGGCCTGGGGGGTGCGATTTTTGGCCAGGCGGCTTGGCTGGGACACCGGACAGGCGGTCCTGCTGCTGGTCCTGTTTCTGGGCAATCCCTGGCTCGTCCAGCATCTGGCCATCGGCTATTCGCCCCAGATCAGCCTGTGCCTGGCCCCGGCCCTGGCCGCCTGTCTGGTCGGACGCCCCTGGCGCAGCCGGGATCTGGCCGGGGCCTGCCTGCTCGGGGCCGCCGTCTTCTACCAGGGCGCGCTGCACCTGTTCGTCTGGATCTGTCTGGCCGCCGGCTGCTACGCCGTCCTGCTGGCGCTTTTCACCCGCCGCCCCGCCGCCCTGGCCCGGGTCGGGGCTTTTTTTGCCGGCGTCCTCGTGCTGGTTGCCCCCAAGGTCCACGCCGTATCCGCCGTCTACGGCGGCTGGCAGCGCATCCCGGGCTACGGCTACCAGTCCCTGGCCGATGTCTGGGGGCTTTTGGCCGACGCTGATTTTCCCATGTTCCAGTTTCCCGAGACCTATTCCCACTACCGCGTGGCCTTCTACGACGGCTCCATCCTCATGGGACCGGCCTTTGCGGTCCTGGTCCTGTGGCTGGCCGGGGAGCTGGTCGTTGCCCTCTGCCGCCACGGCCGGCCGGCCGGCAACCGCTTTGGCCCGCAACTGGCCGCCCTGGTTTCGGCCGCCGTGTTCCTGCTCCTTGGCTGGGGCACGATCTGGCGCAGCCTCTGCGAGATCGTCCCGCCCCTGGCCTCGGAAATCTATCCCTTCCGGTTCCTCTTTATCGCCCTCAACTTCCTGTTCTTTTTTCTCGCCGCCCGGCTTGGTCCCTGGCCGACGGCGCGGCCGGAACAATGGCGGACCTTTGGCGTCTACGCCCTGGCCGGGCTGACCTGCCTGACCTTTTACGACCGCAACCGCCAGCTCATGCCGTCACTGACCGAACAGCCCAATTTCATCGGCCGCCTGTCCCTGGCCGATTACTACGCCGACCGCATTACGGCCTTGTGCGGCGACATCCGGCTGCCGGTTGCGGCCACGCCGACGGAGGTGGTCATCACGCCGCCCGGCGCTGTCGGAGACCGCATCGAGCTGCCCTGGTTGCCGGCTGCGGCCCTTGGCGGCTATACGCTGGACAATGCCCGGCCCGTTCCTACGACCGCTCCCCAGGCCCCGGCCGTTCTCGAAGTGACGGCGGCCTCGCGCCAAGTGATCGTGCGGGCCAGGACCTACCACCGGGGCATCCTGTTGCCGGCGGCCGGCCTGCTCTTTGCCGCCCTGATTCTGGCCCTTGGCCGGCTGGCGCGTCGCCGGCCCGGGCTGTTTTCCCAAACGCCCTGACGGAGGCATCCCATGCACGAGGAATCCCTGGGCAACGTGATCCGCGATTATCTGACCGGCGAGGAACTGGTGGAGACATCCTACGAGGAACTTCGCCAGGGTCTGGCCCGAATGCTGGTAGAGGAGCGCGGCTACCCCCGGGAGCGCCTGACGCCCAAGGTCGGGGTCTGCTTTCCCGCCGACGGGAGCACCTACACCCGCATGGTGGATCTGGCGGCCACCGACGAGGCCGGACGCACCCTGCTTTTTGTCATCTTCTGCTCCGGGGAGCCCGGGTCCTACGTGCGCGAATCCCTGGCCGCCGCCCGGGTCTACGACCAGGGGCCGGTGCCGCTGGTGCTGGTCACCGACACCCGCGACGCCGTGCTGCTGGCCGTGGCCGACGGTCGGGAAATCGGACGGGGGATGCGGGCCGTGCCGCGCTATGCCGACCTGCCTGGTCTGGCCGGGCCGATCGCGCCGCTTTCCGACGAGGCGCTTGACCGGGAACGGCGCATCCTTTTCGCCTACAGCGAGATGCTTTCCGGCGGCTGTTGCCAGGGGGCCTGCCGGCCCAAGGCCAGGCCGTAACGGCGGCGGTGGGGAGGCTCAGTTGGGCAGGGGGAGTTCCGCGAGTCCGAGCTTGACCAGTTCGGCCAGCAGGGTTTCGCGGCGCAGGGGCTTTGGCAGATAGGCGTCGGCCCGGCCATGGAAAAAGGACTCGCTGACGTTTTGGGTGTCGGTCAGAACCGAGATCATGATGAGTTTGAAGGGAGCGACAGCGCCTTCGCGGCTGTCTTCGATGCGGCGCAAGGCCTGGACCACTTCATTGCCGTCCATGATGCCCGGCAGCAAAATATCCATGAAGACGGCGGCAAAGGGCCGGCCCTCCTCCATGGCGGCCTCAAAAGCCGATACGGCTTCCAGGCCGTTGGCGGCGGTGATGCACTCGGCATGGGCGGAAAGAAAGGTCCGCAAGAAAAGGATGATGCTCTCATCGTCGTCAACGATCAGAAAACGCATCGCAGCTCCAAAGTCGGCAGGAAAATGCAGGGTTGGCCGTATCCGTTGTCCCCACTACGATGTTTTCAGGCCCCGGGCAAGAGCGGTGCATCCGTGAAGGCCACATCCAGGCCGGAAAAATAGCCGGTCAGTTCACCGAGCAGGCGACTGGCCAGTTCCACCTCGCCCCTGGCGACGGCGGCTTCGAGATCGCCGGCAATGGCGGCGGCGGCCGGCAGCTCATAGGTGCCGGCCGCGCCTTTGGCGCTGTGGGCCAGCCGGCCGGCGGTTGCGACATCGCCGATCTCCAGAGCATCGGCCAGGGCAGTGAGATGCTCACGCTGTATCGCCAAAAACTGCGGATAAATCGGAGCCAGGACGCGGCTGACGCAAACAACAACGCTCGTGGGCGGCAGACTGTCAGGCATGGACATCTCCCCGGCATTGCCGGCTTGACGGCGCGGGACGGGCCATTTAGGTTGCCCCCGTGCGCCCGTGGCTCAGCTGGATAGAGCATC